>JBKPMB010000032.1:0-12268 GCA_046731995.1 Thermoproteota archaeon
AGTCACATGATGACGACCACCACAATGACCAACATGAGGAGGAACATCACCACGATCATAATGGTAACGATAAGAAAAACAACGACAATAACAATAACAATAACGATGACGAAGAGCATCATCACAGTCATTCAAGCAATAATAACGATCATAACGATAAGAGCAATAACAATAATAACAAAAACGACAAAAACGACAAGCCAAGTTCAGTGCCCACCAATCAGAGCCAAAACGCTACAAACACAACAGCACAGAGCATGAATCGAGTTAACACTACAACTAGTGGCAGTAGTGCGATTCCATTCACAACGACGACGACAGCAAAATTAGCATCTGTTAAACCAAGCAACAACAGCAACAAGACCAGCATTTCCACCGCCGCGACCAGGACGACTACCACCAGGAACAATATGAATGCCAGCGCCAACGCAGAACTGGCCAGTCTAATGAAGCAGCGCCAGCAGCAATTAGAATCGCAAAAAATACAACAGGAGCAGCAGCTAAAGCACCAACAGCAGGCCCTTGAGCAGCAAAAAACAGGATTTCAGCAAAGAGCAGATCAGGCTTATCTTAAGTGCTGGAATGATCCTGCATGCAAACCTACGATAAATCAAAAGTTTGGGCCACGGAACCTACCTAACTGCGTTGCGACTGACCATGTTGGAATTTGCTGGGACAGTCAGCTTGGGCGTATCATACAATGATGATAATGATAACGATAACACCGGCGGAGACTATGAACGGGCACCATTAGCGACTGCCATGGATCTCCGTCCATTATACTAACCAAAAATGCTATGTCTGACTCCTCCCAGGCTATTTCTGATAAATGAATCTACTTTACTTCTGATGTCTGACCCTAAGTCAGATGGTGATGGTGATGATGATAATAACCCTCTACCAAAGTCCGTATGACTAGACGACCTGGTATCAGAACTATGCTCCTTGGTATTAACAATAATATGAGGAGGAGGAAAGAATGGTGGTTTAGTATGAGTACTGCTACTCTTATCTACTGAACGGCTATGGTGATGATTGGTTGGAGAAACACCCACTTTAGGATCCTCATCTGTACTGTCACTTATAGTAGGTGCTAGGTGAGATAATTTAGTACTATGTGTCGTCTTCTTTTCGGTAAAATCATTACTTGGAAGTGGGATTCTGATGGGAGAAAATGGAGTGAATGGTTTAGTATCTGTTGCTGTAGAACCAATGTCTGGTGTAGCGATTTTAATGTGAGGAATACTGAATCGTTTGATAGTATCTTTACCTTCTGAACTATTATCATCACTTGCACTTCTGGTGCTACGATGAGTACGGTGTTTACTATCGGTATTGTCATTATGTTTTGAACCACTATTGCCATGGGCTGAGCTAGTAGTTGTAGTAGTATCATGATAGCCAAGATAGAGCGGCTTATCAGAGGTGGCTGCCGGAGAGCTTGTAGCAAACGTGTAATTTTGTCCAGCCGTACTGTTAGTTCCTTTTGTACCGTTAATTAGTGTTATTGGTGGCGTTAGCGTATGCTGCTTGTGTTGTTGATTTACAGCTTTTATCTGTGGTGCTATAGCTGATGATTGCGATGATGATGATAATGACTTGTTACTGGGATTGCTAACTGGAGATATTGTTGCCCTTGAAGCACCACCGGTTGGTAGTAAACTAGTATTAGTATTATTATTCTTATTTGTAGTTGCTATTTGCTGCTGTTGTTTTGGAGGAGCAGAATCTACACTTGGAGCTGTTGTTGTTGGTTTTGTAATTGTTGTTTGTTGCTGTGGCGGCAATGATACAGCAGCTGATGTCGGTGGTGTTACCGCTGATGATAATGAATGCGGCTTTACTGTTTTTGGAATTCCACATATCCTGGATTCAGTTGTATTAACGACCTTAAGACTTGGGTTGCTAGGATCACACATTTTTGCTTTGAGTTCAGGCGATATTGTATTGCTAACTGAAGTACTATTACTATTACTATTACTATTACTATTACTACTATCAGCAGCTAGAGACGGCGATAGTTGTTGTTGCGCATATGCATACACATTACTTGAAATAACAAAAATTAGAATACCACCTAAAAGGGGGAATGCCCCAAGAATAAAGATAGTTTGATTCATAGTTAAGAGTATAAGTATTGTCTATACATATATAGTAAAAGTAGTTTTTTATACTTTCATTATACTGATATAAATACTAGAAGAAAAACTATAATTTCTTCAGTAACAGGGACAGAAGCAGAAACCACGACAAACTAAGTTTTTCGAATAATTAAACTAAATACAGCTGCTGCTCTCTGTTGCAATTAACGCGTATATTTCCTTTCAAACTTTCTTCTTAAAGCTACTCCAAGAAGAACGAACGTTTCCTGAAAATACATTGTTCTCAGGATACGTCACATCAAATAATTGAGACTGTGTACGATAGTTCTCCAAATTCTTAAGCTTAGTACCATCAAGAAATAGGATTTATCAGGTGATTTTGAATCTTTTAAACAACGCTATTAAATTCGCAAAGGAAGGCACCATAGTTATATCTGCGACAGCAGTTCAAGAGAAGAACGGTCACAATGAAGTTATTGTTAGCGTAAGAGATACTGGTCATGGTATAGATTCTGAAATACTGCCAAGGTTATTTGCAAAATTTGCTACAAAATCAGAAACAGGAGGTGCAGGTTAGGATTATTTATATCAAAAAGCATTATAGAAGCTCATGGTGGTAGAATATGGGCTGAGAATAATAGTGATGGATAAGGAGCTACATTTCGTTTAGTTTACCAGTTGTGAACAAACAGGTTTGATATCTGATACATGAGATACATAATTGAAGTTGATCTCTTCTCAGTTTTCTCTAGCTTAGTGGGTTGTTATTATGATGTATTTTAGTATTTAATGCATTTACGATAAATACTAAAGATACATCGAAAGTTTCTAATGCAGTCAATGTGAATACATAGTTAGTTAAGCATTGACATTCAAAGATCTAAAGAAAAGAGCTAGTCTACAATTACCGCAACAACGATCTAGATTCTTTGGAAGATTACAGAATAAACCATTTTTAGATTTGGAATATTAAAGAACACAAGCAGGAAGATATCAATACAAAAGGGGATTGCTGCTTTAATCATATAATTGGACTGCCGCAGAACAATGGAATCGATAAGCCACTATATGACTATGAGGGAATAATATTTGATTGTCTCGTTACTCAAGATGTTGATAATAACTCTAACTCCTCTAACAATAAGCATCTTTGGATAAAGAAAGCAACTGGTTTAGGCATCTCTGAATTTATGCTCAGGTTCATGGCTTGGCTTTGCCTGAAAGATATGCACTATCAGGCTCACAAATGTGAATTCTCACAGAACCTAGAATAGATTTAGCTATTGATCTGATAGAAGTAAAATGCATTCAAATACAGACTTGGGACTGCAGCCATAGATAGGTAGACTATGCAATAAATTTATCAGTCCATGAGGTAATATATGCACTATTCGCAACAATAGAATAGAAATACAGCAAAGGCGTGAGAAGCTTTGGACTCTGTTATCTAGAGGTATGAAACGCTATGAGGCTGCTAAAGAGCTAGGGGTTGATCCTGCGACTATTTCAAGGGATATTGCTTATTTGGTTGCACAGTCGCAGAATTATTTGAATAGCCTAGCTAAAGAGACATTGCCTTTTATGTATCAGACTTCAATTGAAGGAATTCGCGATGTCATAAAAGAATGCTGGCGCATTTATGAAAGTGAAAGTGACGAGGATAAAAGCTCCTCAAGAGGAATAAACATGTGTCAAAAGCTAGCAGCACTAAAACTGATCAAGGAATGCAATGAATCAGTATTTCATCTAATTGATGAGGGGCCATCAATAGTATACGTAAAGCAGTTGCAGGAGAAGTTAATTCAAATTGAAAGTAGATCGTTACGTTAAAGACTTGTCCAGAAGGCTTGATACAATTTCTGGTAACGGTGACAGTGACGAAGATCATGATAATTACGGACTATATGAGCATGATGACGATTATTACCTTGACATAGGATCAGAGCCTCCAAGATTTGCATACTACAGACATGTACGCATTGAAAAGTCAAACGACGAGTACAGAAAGAAATCATATGAGGCTGCTTATGATGGCATTACTCAAGACGAACTGGACTTTTCTTTAAAGCGAAAGTTGCGAATGACGCCAGAACAAAGATATCAGCGTGAAAAAAGGAATTTTCTATTTCATGACTTGAGCTGCTATATGAGAAGGCTAGGCGAATACGATTATGGATGCACAGGCGCTAGCTGTATTCCAGAATGTCGGTTTTATCCTGAATATGGTAGAATAGAGAATGAAGAAGTTATAGAGGAGCATAACAAGCTAGTTGAATATGATAGGCAGAAGAATGCCATAGTAGCGCCACCATCAGAAAGTGAGTTGTTGAGGCTGGCAAAAATTTATCGTTTCCATTAGGTTGTAAACGTAGATAGATTGATAGATCGGTAGTCTAGTCTACTACTAAGCACGTATTTCATATAAAAGATATTTAACCACTAATAGAGGAGATTGCAAGTTGATATTAGAAAATATGGTGGACGCATTGCAATTAATCCAGACAAGTTTGACAAGCTAATTACTTCATTGAGAACAGCTGTGGCAAAAGAGAATTCATTAGATAAGGAAGCTACATCATATGACGATATGTTAGATGCATATCAGCTAGAATTGGAGAACTATACATTTTAGAGGATATTAACAAATGTCAATGTCTACCCAAATGTTGAGTTCCTGAGCAGCAAATATGTTGGCGTTAGTCCATACAATACCTGCTATCAGGTATGCGACTATTGTAGAGAGTACAAAAAGATACACACCCTGAAGCAACCAATCTACTACAAAAAGGTGCAAGAAGAAGGCTTGTCTCATATTGCTGCGATTGTAAAAACACAGCGTTTGCAGGTGGTGTACATCTCTACATAGTCGACTTCAAGTATGGCGGCTATTATGAGATATTAGATGCGGTAAAATGTAGTAGTACAGCAGCGGCATTGTTATCAGATGATGTACAACAAAAGGCAATCAGCTTTGAAGACGCTGTAATGGCAGCATTTAATCGTACTGAAAATGCGAGTGAGAACGGATTTGGAGGAGAACCGGGAGTATCAATGCTCAAGCGATATCTTGGCTGTTATCGTATTGCGGATAACAATATCTCATTTGAAGACAGGAGATTATGGGAATTTCGCTATAAGCTGCAGCATGAAGAGCCAAGAGTAAAGGTTGTAAACACCGATGACGATAGTCTTTTAGTTACATGGAATAAAAATTATGTTGAAGACTACAAGGCTACTAACGACTTTGACTGGTTGGCATCTAAAGTCGTTTAAACAGAATAAAATATGTACCTTTTCTGTACATCTTTTTCCCTAAAGATATATTTTCGTATGCTAATAATATAGACTATAAGGTTCCTTTAAAATACAAGCTCATCAATGGTCAAAGTCCTTGCACAATATCTGCATTTTAATACGATTTTTTCTTTATCTATTATATCGATGATTGGGTTAATATTCTCATCGCTATTTGTTATGCATTTCAAATTTGGACAGCGAAATATTCCTACAATAGATTCGGGAAGCTGAATCTTGCGTTTTTCAACTAGCTTGTAATCTTTTATGATGTTGATGGTTGCATGAGGAGCGATTAGTGCAAGCTTGTTAGTTTCATGTGTTTCCAAAAACCTGTTTTCAACCTTAATTATGTCTTTCTTGTGGTGCTTGCTACTAGGAACGTTTAACGCAACTGTGATTACGTTTCCTTCTTTACCTGTTATGTTTAGTGCACGTAAAACAAGTAATGCCTTGGCTGATTCAATATGATCTATTACTGTGCCATCTTTGATCCTACGAACAAGAAGCTGACTTGAATCAGACATGCATTACGGCTTATATTGATTTACTTATAACCCTAACTACACAAATTGATGTTGCTCTTGGTTTTATTAATTGATTCATTAATTGATTGATTGATTGATGATTTAACAGTCTATTTTTTAATAATACTTGCACTAACTAGAACTTGCCCGATTCTTCCTGATGATATGTTTCTATTTGAATTGTTGAATGTGTTATTTTAAATTCCTTTTCAAGTATAGCATTTATTTCTTGAAGTATTGCTTGTGCTTTGTTTGTATCAATTATGACTACATGAGCTGACAATGAATTCATACCTGATGTTATAGTCCATATATGAAGCTCAAATAGACCTGTTACACCCTTGATACCAAGTATAGCTTCTTTTACTTTCTCGTGTGGTATATTAGATGGCGATCCCTCCATCAATATATGAATTGCCTTTTTCATAATAGACCATGTTCTAGGAATCATGAATAATGCTAAAACAATACTGATTATTGGATCAGCCAGGTAAAATTTAGTTGTTAGCATTATCATACCTGCAGCAATCACACCTGCGGCACCTATAGTATCACTTAGAACTTCTAAATATACAGCTTTGAAATTTAAGATCTCTTCTTGATCTTTTTGTTTGTCTGCGTTATTATCAGTATGTGCATGGTAGTGATGATGATGATGAGGATGATGATTATGATGAGGATGATGCCCGCTGTTATTAAGCAATAGCATTCCAATAAAATTCATAACAAGTCCAATGGCTGCAACTATTATTATAGGAAAGCTTTGGATCTGTGGTGGTTGAAAAATCCGTCCAAATGCCTCATATAGGATATATACAGAAAGTGATGCTAATATTACGCTGTTTACAAACGAAGCTAGTATTTCCATTCTGTAAAAACCATAACTTCTTTCAGGCGTAGCTGGTTTACGTGTATAAATGATGGCAAAAAGAGCCAATGCAATTCCTCCCATATCAGCTAGTACATGTCCTGCTTCTGAAAGCAAAGCTAAACTACCAGTAGTCAGTACAGTAATTATCGATATAGCAAAATAAGAAGAACTAAGTGAAAGCACAATTTTGAGCCTACGAGCTCGCTGTAATGGTAATTCTCCTTGCGTAGGTATCATATAGATAGAAGGCTAATTAAATGTCATCAGATACATATTCTGTGCTGTATAAACTATGGTATATCTTCTGTTGATTGATTGATTGATTGATACGATGAAAACGACAACTTTATCGTGTTGCGAGGAGGGTTTAATTATATTATATTTAGCAACTACTTCAAAAGCTAGAAATACATAGAACAATATATTTGGATTTAGTAGTAGAGTATTAGAGATGAATCATACTAGGCACAATCAAAAGAATCATTATATTCAGATCAGAGACGGTGGCATCAGGATCACGCTTTTAGCCATCGTTGGCATCATAGTAGTTTTTGCACTTTATGGATATAGAATATCGCCACTAAACGACAATGATGCTACTGTGTCTTTGAACGTAACTAAATCTTTGTCCTACCTAGGACTGACAGTCATTTTATTTTTGATTGGTTCTTTAATCACAATAGGGTATGGTGTGTATCGTATATGTTTATCTCAGAAAATGAAGGAGGTTCAATCAATTAATACTAAAAGAGATATTATTATGATGACCGTACCTGTAATTGTAGATATTATTTCACAAAGAAGAAGATATCAAGTTGTATTTGTTACCGTATTGCTTTCATATGCACTGCTTTTTGCCTTAGTTTCCCAAATTATAATTTTTAAACCTGGTGTATCATTTTCCAAAATATATCAGGTGGCAATTCCATCTTGGATAGTCACCCCATGCTGCAATTTACCGGGGCTTGTTCCAACATTTACTGCTTATCTATCAGATGATCTGATTATATTTATAACTCCGCTAAACCTCATTCTTACTGTAATCTTATCTACCCTAGTCAGTGTGAATATTACACTTGCGCTATACATGTTTCAAACTAGCAGATCTAAGAATACAGCAAATAATTCTTGTTTCAGCGGTGTTGGAATAGCCATGGGTCTTTTTACTGCGTGCCCAACATGCGCAGGTACATTTTTTTCTACGATTACAGGACTAATAACTGCTGGCACATCGAGTGCATTAGCTACTGCTAGTGCCACATCATTTATTGCGCCCTTCCAAGTATTGTTTATTGTTATAAGTATATCTGTATTGCTAGCTTCTCCATATCTGACAATCAAAGCCTTGGTAAAAAAAAATTGCTTACCTGATACTTCAATCAAAGAGTCAGGGGCTTAAGTTTTTTACAGCAACAGCTTGAGTTAGGTTAGGTTATTTGAATGTGATATCTGCTACTATTATCTATCTGATGCATAACACTATGTGTTTGCCCTAGCCTTGTTCTTTAGGTATATGCGTTTCATCTCTGTCAACCATGCATCTTTCTTTGCATAGAGTCCCTTTGATTTCCTTCGTTTACATTCGGAGAGAACATATGAACACAGAATAGGAAAATAAACAGACGAATCTCCATAAACGATTACATTTCCTTTGTGTGATGTCTTGATCTTACCCCAACTTTTGCCCTCCTGTAAAGTTGCACCAGATAAGCCACCAGTATCAGGTCTTGCATCTGTTAGCTGAACTATATAATCATGACCACCCTCCTTTATCTTCAAAATTTGATACAATGCAGGGCCAGTTTGTTGAAAGAAGTTCTTTGGAACACCACCACCCAATTCAATCCCGCCAGACATATGGCTTTTCCATAAAATAGCGGCAGATTCAGCCACGTCCAAAATTACATTTGGGAAAACTCCATTATTTCTTAATAATACTGGAAGCATATTGAGACCAATTGATGAATCGCCTATGGCAGGCATGTAAACTGGCACATTGTGCTCATACGCTGCAACCATAAAGGATTTTTCCGGATGGCTAGATTCCTGCTTCGCAGCCCTACCCAATTGATGAGATATATTGGCGGTTGAACCTGCCCAAGAAGATGGCTCTTTTTGATTTTTAAGCTGATTCTGAATAATAAGATCTTGAGCCTGTAATGTACCTACTTCTTTTATATATACATCATATATTCTGACTATTTGTTTTGAATAAAGGATGTCGTCATCGACATTAAAATGGCCTTGACGCACAGGCAAGTCATAAGCAAAATGCAGATCATGATATGCATTAGCCCCGGTCGTAACGATCCAATCTATAAGCCCATTTTCAATCATAGTTGCAATTGCCTTGCCCATGCCAATTGGAGTCATTGCACCTGCCAAAGTCAAGCATACGGTAGAATTGGTTTCAATCATCTGCTTCATAATTTCTGCTGCTTCAGCAAGCCTGCGGGCATTGTATGCTGTTGCTCCAAGGAAATTAATTAGTTGTGAAACCGTCATATCTGGAAAAATATCCGGTGGATCAATTTTTCTTCCACTGAAAGAATGGCTATTCTGCATCTTAATAATAGATCTGATCTTGCATTTAAAAATTCCATTTCATTTGTTAAATTCCATTTGTCGTTTACAAAATCACAGGGAATGTATTTCCACATCACTACACTATATATTATACCATCGCCACTAGCTTTTTTCCTTTATAGTTGTTGCTAATCATATTGACTTTCTGATATCTACAATAGCTCATGACAGCCTACTACTATCACCAACTATCAATTGCTTTTAAGGTACATTAAAAAGAGATTCTCTATAAATGATACTAGTGTTAATTGAAAGTAAACTATAGAGTAGTTGATATCCAAATTTTTAAATTAGTTAATTTATTATAATTTGACAATGGAAGAACAAAAGAAGGGAGAGGAACCTAGAAAGGAGCCTTCAGAAGATTACTATTCAGGGTATTATTGGGGCAATAATCCTTATGATTCTTCTACTGTTGCTGGACGCAAAAGTGATGAAGAATTAAAAAATAGCATAATTGAAAACATCAAAAAGAATAATAATATTAATTCTTCAAAAATTGAAGTATCTGTGAACAATTCTACTGTAATCTTGAAAGGAGTTGTAGAGACCTATGAAGAAAGACGCTTAACCGGTCAAGCAGCATGGAATGTATCGGGCGTATCTAAGGTATTAAACGACCTCCAGGTAGCCAAGCCAGAAACTGCAGGACCCAGTAGGGTATCTAGATCATCATAGATCATAGATCTGTTCCAATACGGGAATATACATATATTAAGCAGTTGAGTTGATAATTAAAGCAAATTCTTTTGGCAGTTGTTATCAACTGACACTATGTATATGTATTCGTAACGGCTTTCTTAATAGACTTGATATAAGAAGGTAATGCATGCCCAAAACTGGATATGTGTATGTTATTATGATAATTAGTGGACTTTATATAATATCATGCATTCATGGACGTAATAAGCAAAAAGATATTTTATATAATGAAAATTATCTGCATATATACGCATGGCTATGGAGAGTCTAAAAAACAAAAGCAAAAATAAAAATAATCTGCTAAATGATGTGGTAAAGGATTATTCAATAAAGCCAAATGATATCACTTCTATCTTTGACAGCATGGCAGAATCTGGTGGCTTTGAATCGAGAAATCTCTCTGATGGCTTAGACATCTTACTAAGTATGCAGAAAGAAACGGAATGCACAAGATTCCTGTCATTTGTTGGAGCCTTGATGTCGACTGGAATCAGAGGAATTATTCGAGATATGATAAAACATGGAATGTTTAATTGTGTAATTACTACCTGTGGTGCTCTTGATCATGATATTGCTAGAACTTATGACAATTACTATGCTGGACAGTTTAGAATGAATGATCAGATTCTTTTCAAGAAAAAGATCCATCGACTGGGAAATGTATTAATTCCTATGTCCAATTATGGACCGTTAATCGAAGAAAAAGTACAGGCGTGTCTAAATAATATGTATGACAAACAAGGAAAACGCGGAATCTCGTCATATGAAATTATCGATTATATTGGTAGCACTCTTGATGAATCATCTTTTTTGTACTGGGCCCATAAAAATAAAATTCCTATTATAGTTCCAGGCATAGTTGATGGTGCAGTTGGAAGCCAGATTTGGTCATTTTATCAACAACACAGAGATTTCAAAATTGATATTATGATAGACGAAACAAAATTGTCCGACCTTGTATACGATGCAAAGAAATCAGGTGCATTAATGATCGGAGGCGGTATTTCAAAACACCATACGCTTTGGTGGAATCAATTTAAAGGCGGCTTAGATTATGCAGTATACATTACAACTGCGCCAGAATGGGATGGAAGCTTAAGCGGTGCTCTTGTTGAAGAAGCAATTTCTTGGAGAAAGGTTACAACTAAAGCTAGGCACACAACAATTCATGGTGAAGCAACCACATTGTTACCATTTATGTATGCTGCTCTTCTAGAGAATAGACACAAGTAGATATGAATTTGCTAAAAATGTAAAATATTCCACATGTTATCAGCCAGCTGTCTTATACATAATATTGTGATGGTTATTGATTATTGCATTAGTTTTGTCTTTGACGACTAGATTTTACTCCATCATCATTTTTTAGGCACATAGTTTGGATTTACTTTGTAAATCAAGACTCCAAAAACTAACCCTGGATTGTTACTATTAAAACTTGGTGATGCGTATACTAAATTTACTGGCTGGCTACTACCATTTACGCTATTCTGAGGATATTTGATATCTTTTGTATAAATGGCAATTGTGCCTGGAGAATATTGTGGTTGAATGTTAGTTCTTGAAGCATAACCTTGAACAGTAAAAGGTATCAACTGACCGAGGAATGTCTCATTCCAGAATGATGGTGTGGGAGTTACTCCGTCTGGTTCCAAATATTTATTCTCATCGAATCCGCCTATTCTAATGAACCACTGTTTCTTACTTTCGTCTCCTCCATTTCCCAAAGTATACAGAGTATTAGGGGTCGCACTTGCTAGACGTTGAGCTACAACATAGACTACAATGTAATCTGCCTTTAATTGTCGAGCTATTTTAATTGAGTCTGCGGGCTTTTCAATGAACATTTTTGCAATAGTTTGTATCCGTGTTTGATTTATAGTTCCATTATCGGCTAAGCTAGTTCGATTGCCCAGAGTAGTTATCCAGTATCCATAGTCCCACCATGACGCAATTACTGCATTTTTTGAAGTGTTTTTTGAAATCCAATTTAAAGAATCTATCCAATCATTAGTCTGCATTTTGTATCCTGTGCCACCGTTGGCAATCGATGGAGGAATATCCGCAGAAATCAGCCAATTAGAATTTGGTGGATATATCATTGGAATTGAAAGCATGAAAATAATCATGACTACTGATACTATTCTAATTATTCTTGCTTTGGATGGTTGTTGTATCCCGCCAGT
>JBKPMB010000033.1:0-5245 GCA_046731995.1 Thermoproteota archaeon
AGCTAAAAGCATGTGGATTAATAAGCAGATCTTTTCTTATATAAGAGTCTGCACAAACATGTCATCATCATTAGAAAACACTAATCTCGAAAGAGAGATAGTAATAGTACAAATCAACCTCTACAAACAGATGCGAGAACAGCTGCTTGCAAAGCTAAAGCGATATCAGTTGCAAAATAAAGAGGAACTTGCAAAGATAATTTCTGAATCTATATGACATCAACTAGATTAATTAATATTGATGATGGTAATGATTGCGAGCTAGCAGCGATGACATGTTATAAGTAACAGCACATAGCAATAATTAGTTTGTCAAACTTATCTGTATTGATCATGATGATGATGAGTAATCAATAACGAAAATTCATAGGGTTATGACTAGGAAGGAAGGAAAGAAAGAAAGAAAGTACTGGTAATCCGCAGTTATATATTATTGGCTTTTTAAGATGGCTTTGGTCTCCGTTTCAGGGTCTATATGTCGCTCTTCGAAAAGATCAATCACCACTTTCTTAATTTTGCCTGTAAACCGTGCGCCTGAATTGTATTCGTCGGTTACAGGCGTACCTATGTCAATCCCTATATCAAAACCTTCGTAATTGGCGTACATAAATTTGACAGTACGAGGCCTGCACCAAACTTTTCCTGACCTGTCTTGTCAAACTCAAATCGAAGCTTTACATTTTTTCCAGCCGGTACTTCATTTTCAGATCGGACATAGTAAAGTTCGCCTATATAGTTGTGACAGTATGTCAACCGACGATCTTTTATGTACAATGACCATCCAGCACCAAGACCCCCTAAAGCACAAATTGGGCCTTCAGCTTTTCCATCAGCAGGGATTTCAACTTCAGCTGTGATTCGGTGTGAACGATTTTTTGTATGCGGATGATTCCGCGGTGGTAGTCTTACGGTGCCAGCATAGTAAGTATACTATGTTCGCTCCTTGCGCCGCCACGTGTTGCAATTAGACGCTCTTGTAATCTATCATCTAATGGCAACACATTATAATACTTGCCTGCTTCAGCCCACCACATTTCTATAAGATGCCGCAGCTTTTCAGGATGTTTTCCAGCCAGGTCATGGCATTCAGAGAAATCTTCCTCTAAGTTATATAGCTCCCATTTATGTTCGTCAAAGCTCCACTTTGATCCACTTTCCCAAGGAAGCCTACCATGGTATGTTACGGCTTTCCAGCCTTTGCACCATATACCCCTATTGCCAAGCATCTCAAAGTACTGTACCTGCTTTGTTGTAGGAGAATTTGCATCATTAAAGCTGTAAAGCATACTTACTCCTTCTATTGGTGCTTGGATGTATCCGCCAATCTGAGTTGGTGGCTCAACTCCTATTGCTTCTAAAATAGTTGGTACAATGTCTATTATATGATGGAATTGAGTACGTATTTTGCCTCTATCTTTGATTCCTTTTGGCCAATGTACTATAAGGGGATCTCTTACACCATCGTTGTGTGTGTATTGCTTGTACCACTTAAATGGAGTATCACCTGCCATAGCCCACCCAACATGGTAATGATTGTAGCACTTGGTTCCACCCAGATCGTCTATCCTCTTTAGGTTTTGTTCAATAGTCTCAGGTTCAGCATTGAAGAAAGATACCTCATTAAACAAACCAATTAGCATTCCCTCGGCACTTGCACCATTGTCAGAACATACAAAAATCAAGGTACTTTCTAGCTTACCAATTTCTTTTAGAAACTCAATCATCCATCCAATCTGATAATCGGTATGACTGAGAAATCCAGCATAGCACTCCATAAATCTAGCAAATAACCTCTTTTCATCATTCGACAAGTCATCCCATCTCTGCACTCCTTCATTAGGTGGAGCTAGCTTTGTATTAGCCGGAACTATACCCATTTTCTTTTGCCTTTCAAGTACCTCTTCTCTAACTTTGTCCCATCCTTTGTCAAACTTTCCCTTGTATCTGTCAATCCACTCTTTTGGTACGTGATGTGGTGCGTGGCAAGCTCCAAAGGCCAACCACAAAAGCCATGGCTTCTCTGGGTCTACAGACTCATGATTGCTAAGAAACAAAATTGCTTTGTCTACCAAGCTAACACTTAGGTGATATCATTCCACTGGAGTCTTTGGAGGTAAAATCGGGGGATTGTCCCATACTAAAGGAGGATACCATTGATTGCAGTCTCCTCCCAAAAATCCATAAAATCGGTCAAGCCCATCATCTCTCCTGTGGGCCAGCGGTCAAATGGGCCTTCTGGCCCCACATCAGTATCCGGTGTATTGTGCCATTTTCCAATACAGTAAGTGTTATATCCATATTGGCGCAACATGGCTCCAATAGCATGCCTTTTCTTTCGGCATTATACCATTGTATCCAGGAAAGCCTGTAGCAATCTCTGTTACACAAGCCATTCCTACTGAATAATGGTTGCGGCCTGTAAGTAAGCATGCTCTTGAAGGAGAACACAAAGCAGTAGTATGCCAGTTATTATATCGTAACCCATTCGCTGCAAGTTTGTCCATATTTGGAGTATCTATAGGAGCACCATAGCAACTGAGCGAACCAAAACCAACGTCGTCTAGTATAATATAGATGATGTCTGGAGCATCGGCAGGTGCACGTGTAGGTTGTGGCCACCATGGTTTTGAATCTTTCCAAGTACGACCGATAAAACCTTTGAAGTGACTACTATTACTATCACTCATACAGAATGAAAGCGAATAGATTACATAAAGATTCTTGTCTCAAAGAAAACTCTGTTATACTAGGAGTCATCATTGTGTGCTAAGTGTCGGATGACTTAATCAGTTTTATCTCCAAAATGGTAGAACTTCAAAGCCAACCTAGATGCATCAAATATGTCGTTATAAGATGTTGCCTCTTTATCAAGTGTTCCATCATTATCCACAGCAGTTCTCAATGCAGTAATTAATTTATCAAATTTATTAGGATTGATAGCGATACGTCCGCCATCATTTTCTATAGGCTGTTGGCAATATGATAATGATAGTTTATTGTCTTATTTGAATCATATAATATGCGATAACTCATTAATCATTAATCTGTATTTTTGATTGCTCTCCTAGACAATACATTTGAAAGAGAAAAGAAAAAAGCCATTACATAGCTTTAAGTATGTATCAGTATAAGCTAAGTTGTGTAATGAATTGTATATCGTTTTAACGGTGGGAAAGTTAGATACCCACGAAAAACAATGACGATGCTTATAATATCAAGGATAATGAACAGTCTGGAAATGTGAATTGGTGGTCTAATGAACTAGATTCCCTTGGGATTAAGAAAAATGTTAGTAGTGGTAGCAATAACAAGGACAACAATAAAAGTGAATTTCCAAGTAGTCAACAACTTGAAGATCTCACAGATGATATAAAGCAAAGATTCATCCGCGATTATAAGGCCTGCTATGATGGATAATACGGTTGGTGGTTAAGATCAAAGGAATAGCCCAGGGTAAATACAGAGGCTCAAAGAAGTATACACTCAACTATATGTATGTTAACTATAATAATAAAACAGGATTTTGCCACAAAAACACAATAAGATCCTTTTTCTCCCAGTCACGTGAAAAACAAAAATCAAAAACAAGAAAAAGAAAATATTAACCATTGGAAGTGTGAAAAATGCAATAAGCTCTTTTCCAGATTTAGGCTATTAAAGCAGCATAAGGAGGAATATCATGCATACTAATAGTTTCAATGACAGCAAAAGTACATCATCGTACTATAATACTACTTCTATCTCAGAGAATGGTACTAAGATAACGGAAGAAGTAGAAGAAAGAGAAAACGAAATAACATTCTCTGATAAATCACGAAACTGCTGTGTATGTTTTGTTAGTATGTTAGATCCTGTAGATGCTATAGCAGAACTTAGAGATCCAGATAGAATCAGAAGATACTACTCTGTTTTCATCAATACAACGGCTACAATAGCAAGAACTTTAATGCAAAGATAATTAAGAATACTGCTAGTAGTCTAATATTTTATTTTCCGAAAACATCTACAATATCATTAGATTATTCTTCTTCTTTAGCCTGCGATAATGATACTAATACTAAGGCTTACGAGCATGATTTCATAGATGTTATAAAATGTGGCATTACTATGATAACAGCTAGCGATATTATCAATTCAAAATTAAAAGAAGAAGGAGGTTTACCATCTATACATTACAAGATTAGTGCTGACTATGATAGAGTCGAGGTGGCTAGATCGCTAAGTTCTCCAGATACAGATGACTTGTTTGGTTCTACAATGAACATTTGTGGCGAGGTTTTTGCTTAAACAACACTGATACCTCTGTATCAAATACTACCTAAACTTTATCAGTGTCATGAATAGTTCTATCATCTCAACAAATTCAAATTGCTGATTATTACTTTTCACTTTAAAAAAATATCAATTATCCGTTAAATATTGCCATTACTCCTATTTCACTACGAAACTATGATCGTGCCTTTCATTCCATCAGCTGAGTGTATTGTACAACGATAGTCAAAGATCCCGTTAGCATCAAAGTTGTATCTCCAGGATTCATTAGGCTGGATAATGCCGCTGTCTACCGATATTGGAATGGTACGTGATGATGGAGATGAGCTAGACGTGTTGTTGTTATTACTATCAACATACTTATAGTAAATGCCGACTACATTATGTGGAAGGTTAGAATTATTAAACCAAGTTAATACTGAGCCTGGTCTTACCTTAACCGTATCAGGCATAAACATATTCATTCCAGAAAATATAAAATTTGGCTGAATTTTCTCCTTCATAACCCTCTCGGGCTCTTCGGACATTCCTGTAACTGTCCCTTTACTGAGATCCACAAATACGTTCCAAATGTGCTGGTGAGATTCACCTGTCTTATTTGATATCTGATTGAAATTTATAGGAGTTGAATAGAATTTTCCATCGATATACTGCCAGTTAGATGTAATTATAACCTGACCAAAATTGCTGTAGCTAATTTTTCCATTTTTGTCTTGTAAAAGGATTGGCTGAACTCCTGCTATAATAAGCGCTCTACCTTTTTGTCCAGCAAGTATCTGCTTTACTGCTGTGTCATTCTGTGCTACCTGTACACCTTTTGCTGCAGCCTGATTCATAGCATATGCGAAGGTATCATCTCCAGGAGTAGGTGTTTTTATTACTCTAACGTCATTTTTTATTGACTGGTCAGACATAGGATTATAGTTAGACAATCTTTGTTCAGGAGTGAGCTTGGATGAAATCAAGGTTATTC
>JBKPMB010000034.1:0-11794 GCA_046731995.1 Thermoproteota archaeon
TGTAGTATAATGCGGGAGATGGGATTTGAACCCATGAACCCCTAAGGGATAAGAGCCTCAGTCTTACGCCTTTGACCAAGCTGGGCGACTCCCGCTCGCGGTTTGAATGGCCGTCTGCGCTAATTTGAATATTATGGATGATAAAAATATAAGATTATGGACAACTCAATTACATGTATAATAATTATACAGCCTCACTCCTCTATTGAAAAAAATTTACTCAACTAACAATTGTTATCATTTGAGGTATTATATATAGAAGGAACAGACTACAACTTTAGCCAAAGGCAATTCTTGGAAAGGCTAAATACTAGCGATAGTTTTTATAGGACTTTAAGGTCACTTATAAAAGATGCTAGTCCCTGTGCGATGTTTTACATGCGGTAATTTAGTTGCAAATAAACATGCAGAGTATTCAGCTAGGATAAAAGCTGGAGAAGATCCAGGCAAAGTAATGGATTCACTAAACATAAAGCGTTACTGTTGTAGAAGGATGTTTACCTCGACTGTAGAGACAATATATCAAGTCATACCATATTATGAAGCTTTAAGGCGAAGAATGTCTGAAATCCAATCAGAAATGGAATAATAATAATAATAATAATAAACTAGATGCCTTCAATTACATCTCTTAAAGCAAGAATTGTTTTTAACAGCAGAGGAAATAAAACTATCGAGATTGATGTCATCTCAGATAGTAAATACCTTGGACGAGCATGTGCACCGTCTGGTGCAAGTGTAGGAAAACATGAAGCTCAAAGTTTTCCTAACGATAATCCTGAAAAGGCATTAGAAGTATTCAACGAGAATTCAAAAAAATTTATTGGACTCGATGCGGAAGATCCAAAGACGATTTTTGATGTTTTGAGAAATATTGATAATACTGAAACATATAGTAAAATTGGCGGATCTATTGCCTATGCTTTGAGCATTGCAGCTATTGATTCTGCAGCAAATGCACTGGATATTCCTATTTTCAAATTATTAAAATCAACAAAACCATATAGATATCCTTTACCACTTGGCAATATTTTAGGCGGTGGTGCTCATGCGGGCCCGGGTACACCTGACATACAGGAATTTCTGATTTGCCCTATCAGAGCAAGAAACATCATGGAAGCTCTACAAATTAACTTTACAGTACACAAGCAAGTTGGGAAGGTTATTGAATCTATTGATAAACGCTTTACCTATGGTAGAGGAGATGAAGGTGCGTGGGCTCCTAATGTACATAATGATGAGGCATTTGAAATCTTGGAAAAAGCTGTTAAAAATTGTGGCTTTACCCTTGGTAGTGATGTATCCATAGGAATTGACTTTGCAAGTTCCTCGCTTTGGGATAGAAACAAGAAGGTTTATAATTACGCAAGACAGGGAATAATACGCGATACTGAAGAACAAATTGATTTTGCTAATGATCTAATCCACAAATACAAACTGATTTATTCAGAGGACCCTGTCCATGAAGAAGACTTTGAAAGTATGGCTGTTATAGCCAAAAAGAATCCACAATGCATAGTCACTGGCGATGATATGTTAGTTACAAATGTAAAACGAATCGAAGAAGCAGCAAAGTACAAGTCCTGCAGTGGTGCAATTTTGAAGGTCAATCAGACTGGAACTCTCTATAATGCTATGCAGTTTGCTAATGTATGTATGAGGAATAATATCAAAATTATAACGTCACACAGATCTGGCGAATCTTCAGATTCACATATTTCACATATTGCAATAGCTACAAATTCTAAAATGTTAAAATCGGGAGTTTTAGGTGGAGAACGTATTGCAAAGTTAAACGAACTTCTGCGTGTTGGAGAGTATGATTTAATAGAAGGTATGGCTGATCTGTCCTCTACATAAAATGAGTGACGATAAGGAAGTTCAAAATACGGAGTCTTCTCTAATTGAAAAGAATGAAGAACCGAGTGATGATGATAATACACCTATTGAAGATTCGATCTCATCTTCTCCTCATCATGAAGTTCAGGAGGATGGCAGTTACGCGTCAGAAGCCAATAATTTAGAAAAAATGATCTTATCTACTGGTATACGTGTTGGCACGCCGGTAAAGACAAAATACATGACCCAATTCATTGTTCGTGCCAACCCAGAAGGTTTGTATATTCTTGACATCAGTAAGACTTTAGCAAAAATTGATGTAGCAGCGAAATTCATTGGTCGTGCTAATATCTCCAAAGTTGCAGTTACTTCTGCACGGGAATATGGTAAAACACCTGTAGAAAAGTTTTGTGAACTCACGGGCGCTACGAGTATATTTGGAAGATTTATGCCAGGGACATTTACAAACCCGTCTTTGCCAAAGTACATGGAACCGGAGATCGTAATTGTTACCGATCCACAGGCAGATCAGCAAGCAGTATTAGAAGCTACAAGAGCAGGTGTTCCAGTAATTGCAATATCCAATAGCGATAATGTAACTTCAAAAGTAGATCTCGTGATTCCTGCAAATAACAGGGGAAGAAAAGCTCTTGCTACTGTATATTGGCTTCTTGCAAGGGAGGTATTGAAGAGACAAGGTGCGATCAAGTCTGACAGTGAAATGAAAATGTCAATTGATGACTTTGAAACAAAGCTAGTCGAGGAACTATCTTGAGTAGTGACCCTAGAAGACTTCCTGCCGTCTCAGGGATATTTTATCCAAGCGAACCTGTAGAGCTGCAGCAGTTAATAGAACAATCATTTAAAGATCCGAAATTTGGGCCAGGTAAAATTCCGCCCTCTGAATTTAAACACAGGATTTATGGAATCGTCTCGCCCCATGCTGGATATATTTATTCAGGTGCTGTTGCTGCAAATGGATTTTATGAAATATCATCTATGGAGTTTAATGATGTGATTATGATAGGTCCTAACCACTATGGAATTGGCAACGGAGTATCTATGATGCGAAATGGCGTTTGGGAAACTCCATTAGGAGAAATTGAAATTAATCAAGAGCTAGCATTAGAAATCTCCAAGTCTGGGATTATAGATTTTGATGATTTTGCTCATAGTAGAGATCATTGTTTGGAAGTCCAGATTCCCTTTCTTCAATATATTACAAAAAATAAAAAAATTAGAATTGTTCCAATTATACTAATAATGCAAGATATTAAAACAGCAATGGATATAGGTGAGGCCATGACCAAATCAATAGCAAATACTGATAATGCGTTACTTATTGCATCATCTGACTTTACTCATTATGAATCAAATGATGAAGCCCACAGAAAAGATCGCGAATTGATAAATACCATTTTATCTCTAGATGTTTCAAAGTTTTATGATGTATTGGACAGACTTGCTGTATCTGCTTGTGGATACGGTGCAATTGCTTCAGTGATGAAAGCAGTAAAGGATTTAGGTGCAACCAAAGGTCAATTGCTAAAGTATGCCACAAGTGGCAACGTTACAGGAGACATGAGCGCCGTCGTTGGCTACTCGTCTATTATATTTGTATGAGTTTGAGGAAAACCTCAGCCGCAGCATCAGCACCAGGAAAGATTATTCTATTTGGCGAACATTTCGTGGTATATGGCAGTCATGCAATTTTAGCATCAATTAACAGACGTATCAAGGTAAATGTATGTTTGAACAAGACCCAAACCATCAATATTAGGTCAAACTTGGGTATTATAGGATCGTATAAGGATTCAGAATTCACCTTGGTAAAAGGTGGAGAAAAAGCAAAGGGAATTCTAGATCTGATTTTTAAATGTGTACGTCGTGTTCTTTCAGAAAGAAGGCAAAATTTGGGGATCAATATAAATTTGATTTCTGAGATTCCATATGGAGTTGGACTAGGATCTTCTGCAGCATGTTGTGTAGCTACAGTAGCTGCAGTAGATTCATTATTTCATGAGCCCAACAAACAATGGATATGTGTAAAAGCAGTTGAATGTGAACGCCTAGTCCACAAAAATTCTTCTGGAGCAGATTGTTATATTTCAGTATTTGGAGGTTTAATATATTATATAAAAGATGAAGGATTCAAAAAAATTAAGACAAAGAAAGATTCAAGTTTGATTATTGTAAATACAGGAATGAAACATTCCACAGGGGATTTGGTTTCTTTGGTCAAGAAATTCAGAGATCAAAATGTCTTACTATTTATTGAATTAACCTCTTATGCAGATACTATCTGCCAACAAGCGCTTACGGCCATTAACAATGGCGATGAGAAAAAACTTGGAGAATTAATGAATGAGAACCATGCACTATTACAGCAGATTGGAGTATCCCATAGAAAAATTGACCACGCGGTGCAAAGTTGTATTAGAAACGGTGCCTTAGGAGCAAAACTTACCGGTGCAGGTGGAGGTGGAAGCATGATTGCGCTCATCCCTAATGAAAATAAGATGAGAATAATTTCTGAAATTGAGAAAAGTAAGTTTGAGTGTATTCCTGTGACATTTGATTACAATGGCTTGATAACATACTAAACTTTAAATCCGCTCAAAAGTATGGTTTTGTAAATGGGGCATAATCTGATATTGATTAAGCTTGGCGGATCCGTAATTACATTCAAGGAAAAACCCCTTGCTGCTAATTTTGAAGCAATAAGGAATATTTCATATACACTTGCATCTGTAAAAACACCAATCATACTCATTCATGGTGGTGGCTCATTTGGACATTATTGGTCAGTAAAATATAACATGCATTCAAAACCAGATCAATACGATTCACATGGTATATCGATAGTACATGAATCCATGATAGCATTAAACCAAATTATAGTTAATTCTATGATTAAAGTAGGAATGAATCCTTATACAATTATACCTTCTATGTTTATCTATGATCATAAACCAATTACTAAAAAAATCAAAGAACTCAAATCTATTGTAGAAAGCAGTGTAATTCCAATAACATTTGGAGATGTTGTCTATATAGAAAATAAAATGTATTCGATTTTATCAGGTGATGCATTAATGTCACTCCTTTCTAAAATTTTAAGACCATCGAAAGTAATTTTTACACTCAATGTAGACGGCATCTACAAAGATATGAAAAATAGAGAAATTCTGAAAGAATTAAAGAATAATAATTCTGCTAGGTTTTCAAAAGTTATACAAGATGTGACAGGTGGCATGCGGAGAAAGGTTATCGAGGCACTAAAGATATCTGATATTGGGATAGACGTAATGATGGTAAACGGGTTAAAACCAGAGCGAATTATAAATGCTATTACAGGTATTGGTTTCGAAGGTACATTAGTAAATGGAAAGAGGAGCAGCAAATAATGTGATAGATATAGATAATTTGCCATCAGATATTGAAATTATAAAGCAGCGCAAGAAAGACGGAATCAATATACCATTAAAAAAAGATGTTCAGGCAAAAACAACATCAAACTATTTAGAATATATCAGATTTATCCATAATGCTTTACCAGAAGTTGACTATGATGATATCGACACATCAACTACTTTTCTTAATCACAATTTCTCAGCACCAGTTATTGTAGACTCTATGACAGGTGGGACCCCAGATGCAATTAACATTAACGCAAGGTTAGCACGACTTGCTGATAAGTATGGGTTTGGAATGGGTTTAGGAAGTCAAAGGGCAGGCCTAGCAAGTCAAGAATTAGCAGACACATATTCTGTAGCAAGAAAAAATGCTCCTAATGCATTTCTTATCGCAAACATTGGAGGAGCGCAACTTAGTAGTGGACTTACAATAGATAATATAAGAAAAATTATAAATATGATACAAGCTAATGCTCTTGCAGTTCATCTTAACCCATTGCAGGAGCTTATTCAACCAGAGGGTGAACCAAAATATAGAGGAGTGCTTAGCAAAATTGCCGAATTAGTAAGCAACCTTGATATTCCAATAATTGTAAAGGAAGTGGGTGCAGGAATATCTAAAGAAGTAGCTATAAAGTTGGAGATGGCTGGCGTATCTGCAATTAATGTGGCGGGTGCAGGTGGAACTAGCTGGGCGGGTGTTGAAAAATTGAGAGCAGAGACTGCTAGAGATGTTATTAAAATTCACTTGGGTGAAATGTTTTGGGATTGGGGAATTCCCACTGCAGCAAGTTTAATCGAAGTAAAGAAAGCAGTGAAATTACCTCTTATTGCTTCTGGAGGCTTGCGTAATGGGTTGGAAATTGCAAAGTGCATTGCAGCGGGTGCAGGTATATGTGCCATGGCTTTTCCCTTTTTGAGAAAGGCTTCAGAATCCGAAGAAAATCTGTTTAAATTTGCAGATATTGTTCTTGCAGAACTTAAAAGCACAATGTTCCTTATAGGCGCAGAGAATATCTCCGCATTGAAAAGCTCAAGATATATATTAACAGGAGCTTTAGCAGAGAGGGTTAACCATAGATGAAGGCAAGCAGTATTAAGGATGAGCTTGAAAGTAACGCTTCATATATAAAAAAGTTCATTATCTCGATTTTAAAAGGTGAGCCAACCGAACTTTATGATGCGTCAGCGCATTATATTACAACCGGCGGTAAACTGTTACGTCCTTTCATGGTAGCCAAATCGTGTGAAATGTTTGGAGGCAATCCAAAAAGATCTATGCCTGCAGCTGTAGCCGTCGAAATGATCCATAATTTCTCTCTTGTACATGATGATATTATGGATAATGATGACATGCGACATAGTGTTTCAACAGTTCATAAATATTATGGTATACCACTAGCCATTCTTGCAGGGGACATTCTATTTTCGAAGGCATTTCAACTACTTACAATAAACGGTAGAAAAGCGGGGATAGCAGAAAAAGATATCTGTGAAATGATAGTGAGACTCTCAACTGCATGCATACGTGTATGCGAAGGCCAAGCTACTGATGTTGGCATGACATCAGACAGAACGTTCTCTTCTGAATCCCAGTATATTAACATGATTGATAAAAAGACTGCGGCTCTCTTTGAGGTGTCTTGCGGATTAGGTGTATTATCAGCAGCAGATCCAAACATGCAAGATGTTGAGAATCTTTCATCATTTGGCAGAAATGTAGGCATTGCATTTCAATTAATAGATGATTTAATTGGAATAATAGGAGATCCTAAAATTACTGGTAAGGCTGTAGGAAATGATATCAGAGAGGGAAAAAAAACGTATCCAATTCTCTTAGCATTAAACAATGCAGATGGTGAGAATAGGAATAAAATTCTTAAAGTCTTTAACTCAAAGAATGCCTCAAGTGTAGATTTAGAAGAAGCAGTCAGAATTATTTCTGTTATTGGCATAGATCAACATATAAGAGATGCTGCAAAAGCACACATATATACAGCAATAAAGTCTATTGAAAAATATGAAGATTCATATGCAAAGATAGCGCTGAAATCTTCTGCCAGTTTTATTGTAGAAAGGAGTCTGTAATATATAGTGGACTTGGATGAAGATACTGAAAAAATCATTAAAATTACTAGCTTGAAAAATGCTGTTGAATATAACGGCAAATCAAGGATTGACCCTGTTATTGCAAAGATTGTTGCTTATAAACCGGAGCTTAGAGGTAATCTAAAGAATTTGATACCTAAAATTGCAGATATAGTGCAGAAGACTAATGCACTATCATTAGCAGATCAAAAGACATTACTAGATCGTATGGAACCTAGAGACAGAGAATCTCAAAGAAGAAATAAGCAAACTGAGATGTCTCAGGTACATCTGCCTCCTTTAGCGTTTGCAGAAATGGGAAAAGTAGTTACAAGATTTCCGCCTGAACCCAATGGCTATCCACATATAGGACATGCAAAAGCAGCGATTATTGATGAAGAATATGCACGTATGTATGATGGAAAATTGATTTTACGTTTTGATGATACAAATCCTCTCAATGAAAAACTTGAATACTATGAAGCAATTAAAGATGGCTTGCAATGGCTTGACATAAAACCTGATATAGTAAAAAATAGTTCAGACGATATTCAGTTATTACATGAATATGGTAAAAAATTGGTTCTTTCTAATGGAGCATATGTATGCATTTGTGATCAGAGAACAATCCATGATCTGAGAGAGAAAGGAGTTACATGTGAATGTAGGAAGAATTTCGATATCACCTTGGATCGATTAAAAAAAATGTTTGATGGATCTTTTAGACAAAATGATGCAATTATCAGGTTCAAAGGAAATATGTCTGATAAAAATACTGCAATGAGAGATCCTACACTTTTTAGAATAATAGATGCTGATCATCCGAAATTGGGTAATAAAATTCGAGTATGGCCAACATATGATTTTGCAGTACCCATTGAAGATAGTCTTGACGGAGTGACACATGCACTTCGAACAAAAGAGTATGAATTACGAAATGCACTCTATTTTGCGATACTCGATGCATTTGGCCTTAGGAAACCTTTTATGTTAGAATTTTCAAGATTAGAATTTAAAGGGCTCCCGGTTTCGAAACGAAAGATAAAGCCACTATTAGAAAAAGGCATTATTAAAAGCTGGAATGACCCGCGCCTCCCAACATTGATAGCAATAAAAAGAAGGGGTTTCGTGCATGAAGCAATAAAGAAATTTGTTCTTTCATTAGGACTGACACTTGCTGAAACTAAACCGCCTATTGAAGCTCTTGAAGCCTTCAACAGAAAAATTATCGATCCTACTTGTATGAGATTGTCATTCGTCAATGACCCTATAGAATTACATGTTCAAAATGCTTCTCCAAAGGAGGTATTATTAAAGAATCATCCTAACGCTGATCTTGGAATCAGAAAGGTAAGCGTTTCAGACTCATTTTATCTCACTGGAGATGATGCTGCTAAACTTAACATTGGTGATGAGATCAGGCTAATGGATCTATATAATATACAGGTAACGAAAATCATTACATCTGAAAATCATAAGCAAATATTGATCGCACATTCCACAGGAGATGATATAAGGCAAAATATGCCAAAGATCCATTGGGTTGCAAAGAATGACGTAATTCCATACAAGGTAATGATGGCAAGAGAACTATACATAGGGGAAGAATATAACGCGAATAGTTTGGAGATCTTTGAAGGCTTTGCAGAATCATTTGTGTCAACTCTCAAGCCTGATACTAGAATTCAATTTGTAAGATTTGGGTTCTGTAGGCTTGATGGTAATAATACTGCAATATTTACGCATAGGTAGATACCAACAATGAAGATTGCAAGAATAAAAGATAGATCGACAGGTGATACATATGCCATTGTTTCTGACGACCTAAAGAAGCTAATCACAAGATCGGAAATTCAGGAACAAACAGGAATTCCTATACCCTCAAATATCAAGGAATTCATGTTCAAGGGTTGGTTGAATGAAGTAAAAGTATATCAGAGTAAATTAAAGTATAATCATAGTATTGAAGACGTTGGACTATTAGCGCCTATCCCAAATCCACCTAAGATAATATGCCTGGCATTCAATTATTATGATCATGCTAGGGATGCTGGCCTAACACCTTCGGACGAACCTGTAATATTTATGAAACCAAGAACGACTCTAAATCCTCCTTTTAATGATGTAATGTGCCCTTCATTTGTAAAACGATTAGACTATGAAGCCGAGATAGCGGTAATAATTGGACAAGATATAAAGAAAGTGCCCGAAAATCAAGCGTTGGAATCTGTTTTTGGATATATGATTTTACACGATGTATCTTCAAGAGATATACAATTCAAGGACAAACAATATACTCGCGCAAAGAGCATTGACACTTTTGCTCCTTGTGGTCCTTGGATTACAACTAAAGATGAGGTGGCTGATCCACAAAATTTGAGAATTGTCACTAAAGTGAACGGAGAGTTACGACAAAATTCATCTAGTGAAAACATGGTTCTCTCTATAAAGAAGATAATCTCAAGTTTGAGCATGGTTATGACCATAGAAGCAGGCGATATTATTTCTACAGGAACTCCAGCAGGTGTAGCAATGTCAATGAGGGACCCAAAGTATTTGAAAGACGGAGACATAGTCGAAATTAGTATTGAAAAGCTGGGGACAATTAGAAACCGCATCGTATTCCAATAATAGTAATTTATATTGGTTTGATAGTAAAATGCACATATTTGGTAACTCTAAAATAGTTTGATCAATTAAATTTAATGCAATAATAGATGTCCGCCTTGTTATGAGTGCAAAGATTAAAGCCTTATCTACGCTGTCTATAATTTCGGTCAGTATTATATTTTTATATTTGATTTGCCTATATCCTTTGTTTGTCTGTTCAATTTAGTAATTTCTCTTTCTAATAATCTTGCATAATATTCATATGATTCGACTAATTTAGCCCTGGTATTAGCTATCTGCATAGATGCATTTAGAGATTCTAGACAAGTTTCAACTGATCTATCCGTTGCAAAGTCATTCATTGCTTTGCGGAAATCGGCTAATGCCTTTCTCTCTTCTGAACTATATTCATTAATTGCCTGTGTCAGCTGGTCTATTTCATCAG
Organism: Thermoproteota archaeon; assembly: GCA_046731995.1. GTDB lineage: Archaea > Thermoproteota > Nitrososphaeria > Nitrososphaerales > Nitrososphaeraceae > JAFAQB01. Next base: position 10,399 of record JBKPMB010000034.1, read on the forward strand.
AAGTCAAAACATTTAAGATAAATCATTATATTATAAAGCATTTATGGCAGACAAAATATCAATTCTGGCATCCTTCATCACATAACTTAATAGAGAGATCTGATGATATAAAAGAACTTGCTAAATAGAAAATTTTACTTATTGTTATTAGTTGAACAGAAATCGTATCATTAATTAATCACAAAACAAGAGGGCAATTGTCAAAATATCATTATCCAAGAAAGTTAAGATATACCGTTGCTAAAAGTATGGTTAAAAAGCTGAATTCTGCCATTAGCCAAATGGATATCAATATTCAGCAAGTCCAAGCCCAGGGATTGGGATTTGATTCCCAAATTCATAGATGGGGATTCCTAGGATTATCTATAGTTAGTTTGAGAGTAAATAGAAGTAACACGACATAGCAGCAGTTGACAAAGTTGGAATATAGTTCTGCTTTTTATTAGGTACTATGCTCTGTATCGATTTATAGACGTGAGGATAGAACTAGCATATGCAACAGTAGGAGCAGATTTTACCAATACCACCAATAAAGATCAAAGCTGCCTTCGAAGAGCTTTGCAATAAGCATGAATTATTAACCTGCCGAATCAAAAAATAGATTCCATATTAAAGCTTACAGGAGGCGATAAACTAGCTGTTATAGGCGACAAAAAAGTATACACAAATGCTTGTTACAGGACTATGCGTTAATGTGTTATTATCGTTACCATCATCAAAAAAGAAGAACAATAGCAAACTAGCAACAAGTCGTTTTCACACATCTAATGTCATATCAGTTGATGCTGGAAATTGTTGTGATTTCTATTTATACATGAACTCCAAGACAATATTATAGACGCGATGTTATAAGCAGGGTTTTGAATAATACAATAGTAACTAGGCCTTTTACAGTCTATCAGCTAGCAGATATAGTCATAAATCAATTGCCAAAAGTCATTCAGCAATATAATGCCAAAATGGTAATTGTTTGTGATTTATTAGACATGTTTGCTCGAGACCCACAAATTGGAGCTAATGAAGCAACATGTCTGATAAATCAAATCGTAAATTCAATTACAAGTACAAGAACATTAGAAGGTGTGTTAGTTATTGTATCGTTCCCCTTTGTAGGTAGTGCACATCATCGTAATAACACACCAGCCATATCATATAATGATAAAACCATCCTTCCAAGGTTTAACAAGTGCATTGAAATTATGAATAGCCATGAAAATAGAAATAACATGACTGGTATAAAGATAAGAAACAACATTAGAAGGAACAAAAATACTATTAATGATTTTCACGATCACAAAATATCCTATTCAATTAAAGAAAGGGATCTACTTATAGCATATTGATAAGATCAACTAACACTTTTGGTCTGATCTTTGATGTTTCGTTTGTCTACTAT
>JBKPMB010000035.1:0-8036 GCA_046731995.1 Thermoproteota archaeon
TCCTGCATTTTTTAATTGCCCTGATGCTCTGTAACATTTTGCTTTTGAAATTCCTAATCTCTCTAAAACAGGCTTTTATTTTTAGGCAGTCTTTTGCAGCTGAGAATACCTTTAGATTGTCGATACGGCTAAGAACTCAAATATTGAGAATTATCAATAAGATCTAGATGTGTTTCGATATCTATCAAATTCTTTCCTCTGTGCTCAGCAAAAATATACATTGCACCTATTATTCGTAATTAGCATATACTACTATAACTTCATTACATCTTTAGATATAAATTGCAGCGAGATGGATGTATGTACATGCCTAAAACGTCTGATTATTTGCAATTATTTTACAGCACCATCATGACTAGTTGTTAATTAGCAGATTCGTTTTTGTTTCAAAGATAACTTAAAATCTAGTCCTATAATGTCAAGTTTTTAATGCCGACTACAACTCGCGAGATAACTATGAGCAATGACGGCTGCAACGACCACAAAGATGATGACTATGAAAATAATAGTAGTAGTAACAATAACAATAACCATATCGATAATAATAACAACCGCAGAAGCAAGCACAAGAGTGCTGTAGTTACAAGTGCTCTTCCTTACGCTAACGGCGAAATACACATTGGTCATATTGCATCTACATACCTGCCGGCAGACATTTTCACACGATTTTGCAGATTGACTGGAAGAGACATTTACCATGTATGCGCATCGGATGACTTTGGAACTCCAGTGTTGATAAGAGCTGAAAAAGAAAACAAAACACCTGCTGAATATGTTGATTTATGGAATAAACGTGACTATGAGGATTTTAAATTGTTTGGAATATCTTTTGACTTTTTCTATAAGACAAGTTCAACAGAAAATGTCCAATTTGTACAATATGTTTTCAAGAGGCTTTATGAAAATGGTCATATTTATGAACAAGACGTAGTTCAATTTTACTGCCAATATGATGACAAATTTTTGCCTGATAGATATGTCATCGGTAGGTGCCCTAACTGTGGAGCAGAAAATCAGTATTCTGATTTATGTGAGAAATGCGGCAAAGTTCCTGATCAGATACTAGACCCAAAATGTGCCATTTGCAATAGACCTCCAATTAAAAAGAGCAGCAAACATTACTTCTTTAAACTCTCAAACTTCTCAAAACAGCTAAAGGAATGGTTAAATGGCAATTCAAATCTTCAATCAGATGTAAAAAATTATGTCATAAACTGGATTGATGAGGGGTTGGAGGATTGGGACATAACGAGGGATTTGTCTTGGGGAGTTCCAATTCCCATGCCTGATGCAAAAGGTAAGGTATTCTATGGATGGTTTGATAACCACTTGTGCTATATTTCTACATTGAATGTCCTTATACAAGAACAAAAAAACGAAAAGAAAATAGAAAGACGAAAAGAAGAAGAACAACAACTACAGCAATACCACAAGTTATCTTCTTCAGAAACAAAGGAAAGAGAAACAGAACAAGAACAAGGCTATAGTGAAGATAGCGGCAAAAAATATTGGAATAAATCTGAAATATATCATTTCATAGGAAAGGATATTGTTTATCATCACTACTTGTTTCTGCCTGCAATGCGAATGGGCATAAATGAAGAATACAAGCTCCCAGATTACATCCCAACTAGGGGTCACTTGCTGCTTCAGAATCAAAAGATCTCAAAGAGCAGAAATTGGTATATAGGTTTGAGAGACTTTGCATCGGCTTTTGATCCTGATTATCTCAGATTCTATATTGCTTCTATTGCACCTTATTCTCAGACAGATGTCAATTTTGATTGGGATGTCTTTTTTGAAAAGATAAACAATGAGCTTATAGCAAATATTGGAAATTTCATCAACCGAGCCCTATATTTTGTGCAAAAAACATTCAATAGTCGAGTTCCGGAACCATCATCAGAGTATGATTTAGATGACGAAAATTCTATCTCCGAAATAGAGAAAATCGCAGATGAGGTCAGTGAGCTAATATACAAGAATGAGTTTGACAGAGCTATAAAAAGAATTTTAAAATTTGCAACTCACTTCAATCAGTATTTTCAAAAAAAGCAACCTTGGAGCAACCAGACAACAGCCAATACCACATTGTATATAGCTGTAAATGCTGTTAGGTCTCTGGCAATTATGCTTGAGCCTTTTATCCCGCTGTCATCTGAGAAAGTTTGGTCTCAATTAGGCATGGATACTAATAACGATGATAATGATAATAATGATAGCGATAGTATAATGAGGAGAAGTGATAATAATGACAATGGTAGTCGTAGGAGTAACAGTATCCACAAACAGCAATGGAACTCCGCATCAGAAATTAAAATCCCCGCAGGCCATCTTCTTGGGAGAGTAGAGCCTATCTTCCGCAAAATTCAACCAAAAGATATCCAACAGCAAAAGGCAAAGTTAGGAACACAGGAAGAAGAACAATAACAAAAGCGCCAATAACAAAGTAGGAGCAACAATGATGATGATGAAGAACAAACAAACAAGCACCACCCGTGGACTTATGGTCGGACGCTTTCAGCCATTTCATATTGGGCATCTACATCTTGCAAGACAAATCCTCAAGGACTGTGATGAATTAATAATTGCCATAGGTAGTGCACAATTCAACTACATTTACAAGGATCCATTTACTGCAGGTGAAAGGGTACTAATGATACACGCTGCCTTAGCATCAGAGCCTAGTGATATTGATCTTAGAAAATGCTACATTATACCTATTGTAAACGATGAAAATAACGCAAGATGGTTTGGACATATAAAATCTATGGTTCCTTCTTTTCACGTGTTATACACTGGCAATGAATTTGTTGCAAGTTTAGCAGCAAGAGATGTTGGAATCAAAAAACCATCATTTTTGAAAAAAGAAGAATACAATGGAACCAATATTCGCAAACAAATGGCTGCTGCATCATCATCGCAGCAGCAAAATAGTGATCAGCAAAAGCAACAAAAACAAAAACAGCAAAATTGGAAAAATTTAGTTCCAAATGCTGTTTGCAGAATAATTGAAGAAATAGACGGGGTCAAAAGGATCGAAATGCTACTAGGATCAGACAGCTATCCACAACAATGGTGACAACTGATGATAGCAGTCATAGCTTGGTGGTAGTAGCGGTCCCATGCAAGTAGGAGATGATCTTTGACAAAAGGCATAAGAGCCTGTCCTATTTGTCCTCACTGTGGCTCAAAGAAATTCAAAGTCATAGACAATAGTGGTAGTACTGGTGATATCAAAGCTAAAACAGCTGCACACGCGGTAATTGTGGAATGTCTAATTTGCGCAAAGAAAATCACTATTTAATTTGAATTACAGAGGTTCATTTAGTTTATCACTAGCCTATGGCTGTGGACTTCTCGCCTAGCTTGATCTACTAAATGGATTATACTAACTTATCGTGGTTATTCTAATACCTATGTTCTTTTGCCATAACACATATGTGCACGTATAGAAATACTAACGCATCTAACATCTATATAGCAATTAAGCAAGGACTACTAATCAATATGTGTAAAAAACAGAATACTAGTAAAAATCATACACCAATCTTCTTGTTGACTGACTGCAACCCTGCTGATTGATAACCTTGCTCAATTATATTTTAGTATTGATATATATCATCATCACGAAAATGTAAAAAAGTTAAGATTAATATTTCTCAAGTTGAGAGCCTTCCTAGCTGAGAAAATTAAAACAGAAAAGGTGCAAGTGCTATAAACAAAAGTAAGTTATTGTATTTTTTGGTTCCACTTACAGTAGTTGGAGTTATAATCGTAGCTACTATTATGATTTATAATTATAATTATTTTTTTAGCTTTAGCAATATGTCATCGCCATTTTCATCATCTTCACCACGATCCTCATCATCAGGATCTCAACGGCAAGGACAAGAAGATATGTTACTAAAACCCTCGCTCGTAGGTTTAAAAGAAAAAAATAGTCTGAAGGTGCAAAATTTTGTTGAAGGTTTATCTTTTCCAACAAGCATGGCTTTTGTAGATGGCGACAACCTTCTGGTTTTAGAAAAAGCCGGTCAAGTTCGTCTAGTTTCTAATGGCATAATACAAAAGCAGCCTGTGTTGACTCTACCCGTAGATAATTTGAGTGAGCGTGGATTATTGGGAATTGCAGTATTAAAAGAAAACAGCACTGGTGCTTTTACCGGCAAACAAAAGGGAGGTGAATCAGCAGCATCAATGACATCTTTATCGGCAACAAATACTACAACGACGACAACAACCAAGGTGTTCCTATACTTTACTGAATCGAATGGAAAAGAACCATTAAGAAATAGAATTTACAAATACGATTGGGATAGCAATAAACATCTGCTTTTAAATCCAAAGCTGATATTGGATCTTTCAGCACTTCCTGGACCAAATCACAATGGTGGAAAATTGGCAATAGGTCCGGATCATTACCTTTATGCAGTAATAGGAAATGTTAACGCTGGCGACAGCATACTTCAAAACGATAAGCGAGGAAGGGGCCCTCATGATACCTCTGTCATATTTAGAATAGATCCAAATAATGGATCACCAGCTGTCAATAATCCTCTTTCAATTTCAGACAATAATGCTACTGCCAATAAAATACTCAGCAAGTACTATGCATATGGAATCAGAAATAGTTTTGGAATAACATTTGATCCTATAACCGGAAGGTTATGGGACACAGAAAATGGAGAATTGGCATATGATGAGATTAATTTGGTAACTCCAGGATTTAACAGCGGTTGGCAAGAGGTAATGGGTCCTATTTCTAGAAGTAATATAACTACGAGAAATCTGGTTAACCTTCCAGGGTCTCATTATGCAGACCCTGTATTTAGTTGGTTAACGACAATTGGGGTTACTGATATAGAATTCTTCAAATCAACAAAGCTTGGAAGCAAATATACAAACAATATTTTTGTTGGCGACATCAACAATGGCAATCTATACTATTTTGAGCTCAACGAGAATAGAACCAGTCTGAGGTTTGGCTTCAATAGTGATTATGACAATACTGAAGCTGCACTATTATCAGATTTTGTAGCAGATGACAAAGCTGAAGTTTATACAATAACTTTTGGAAAAGGCTTTGGTGGTATAACCGATATCAAAACTGGTTCTGATGATGGTTTTTTGTATATACTGTCTTATTTCGATGGACGTATATATAGGATTGTACCTGGTAATAATAAATAATAACAACATGCAGATATATCTTTCACTGTGAGTATACGATCATTGATTACCTTTCCTGCGTATGTATATGTAGAAAGTCTTTTTTGTAAGTTAGAAGCATGAATCTGTGTTAATTTTTGGTAATTACGAGAAGTGATAGCGCATATATATGTGCCGCTTATCCATAATGGCTATGTCAGAACCGTCATTAGCGGTAGCAGCATCCTCTGCAGCAACCGTGACAACGACAAGAACAGAAAGACAACAATCAACAGCAGGAGCAGCGGGGGCAAAGAAATGGCACAATAATGAAGTAAGTTTAGACCCACTAAAAGATCAAACCATTGCCGTGATCGGATATGGAATCCAAGGTCGTGCACAAGCTAGCAACATGAAGGATTCTGGAATGAATGTTATTGTCGGATTAAGAAAAAATGGTAAAACGTGGAGTATAGCGGAAAATGATGGCCATAAAGTCATGGAGGTATCCAAAGCTACTGTGAGTGCTAGTATAATTCATATTTTAATTCCCGATATGGAGCAGGCAGATACTTATAATAATGAAATCGCGCCTTATGTAACTGAAGGTAAAGCATTATGCTTTTCACATGGTGCGGCTATTCATTGGAAATGGATTGTACCTCCAAAAAACATCGATGTTTTGATGGTAGCACCAAAGGGACCAGGACAGAGAGTTCGTGAATTATATGTAAATGGTTTTGGCACACCATCACTGGTTGCTGTCTATCAGGATCACACACAAAAGGCTTGGGATAGAGTATTGGCCATAGCAAAAGGTATTGGCAGCACAAGACCTGGTGTAATTAAAACTACTTTCAAAGAAGAAGTCGAAACAGATTGGTTTGGCGAACAAGTCGATTTGTGTGGTGGTGCTCATGCACTTGTAATGAGCGCATTTGAAACTCTAGTTGAAGCAGGATATCAACCCGAGGTGGCATATTATGAATGTCTCCATGAATTAAAACTAATTACAGATCTCATACACAAATATGGCATCACAGGAATGTACAATCGTGTTAGCGAAACTGCAAGATATGGAGGACTTACAAGAGGACCCGATGTAATTGGTCAAGATTCCAAGAATAAGATGAAAGAGGTCCTCAAAGAAATTCAATCAGGACAATTTGCTGAAGAATGGGTTAGCGTGTATAGAAAAGAAGGCAAGAATTCGTTTGGCAGGTACATGAAAGAAATAGAGGATCATCAAGTTGAAAAAGTTGGCAAAGAGATGCGTAAAATGATGTGGCCTAATGAACCTAATACTTGATTTTACTGTTTTGTCTTGATGCCGCCTCTGGTACATATGTGTGTATGCGCATCTCTATATGGATGAACATAAAGAGCTAGAAGAATAACAAAAAATTCGATTATTGCTTAAGCTGGTTATATATTATATTTAGCTAGCTAGCTAGTGCATATGTCACAATGCAATTTCTCTTCAATGTTTTCTACGTTTGACGCTTTAGATCAGCATGGATTATTATAACGTACACAATTGCTTTGTTCTTAGCTAATCAATTAACTATGTTAATCAACGTTATATAATCTGCTTATTCATACTGATATACATTATTTCTATTATGTGGGAGGATGATGATCGAGTGAGTACATTAAGAAAACCACCAATGGCAACAAGGTTTCGCTATAACAGGCCAGTCTCACAAGAGGAACAAAAGCGGATTGTTATCAATTTATATGAATCAGGTATAGCCGAAGAGTTTATTGCTTTGCAACTTGATCTAGAGATTCCAGCCGTCATTAGCATTCTAAAGGAATCTAATGCTTACAAAGGAAACTCATAATAATGACAAAAAATAATAAACAAGCGCCTAAGTGAGTGATAATATTTCAAAAGTCATATCGATAAAGTTCTATCTTATTTTTTGGGAGAATGCTGTCATTCCTGTGAGCAAGCAGGCAGCCATACATCAGATACGCTATCTCCTTGTGGTTTGGTTCCATTCCATAAGGGAGTCAACGTTATATCATCATCGCTTAAGTTTTATTATTTAAAATAACTTTGACTTCAACTCGATAGATTATGTTTACCAAGCTATTGTTATACTGAATGACTGCTTTCCTTGTAACTTCCTATCAGCATTATAGATACGTGCCTATGACGAATAATAACGACAATAAATCAGCTAGGTAACAACAAAGAAACGGGCGATAACATTAACAATAAAGTGTATGTAGTTAACTAACGTCCTCTGGTGCTATAGAAGTGTCTAGTGGTGGTGATGCTTCTGTTCCTGTTGTTGTATCTGATGTTGTGCCACTGGTGGTATTTGATATATCTGGTTTTACTGTTTTTGGAATGCCACATATCTTTCATTCAGTTGTATTAACAGGGTTGAGATTTTATTCTGGATTACTAGGATCACATATTGCTGCTTTTTGTTCTGGTGTTAACGATGATGACGTAGACGTAGTACCGTCTTCTGACCCTGGGCTGCTCCAAAGTGTGCAAATCCTGTTAAAGTAACTGCTATTGTTGTAATTAAAACAAAGTCTTTGTTGCCATGGGTTATTGAAAATAATGATTAACATAAAAACTGATATCCTGTGTATTATTATTGTTATCATGATGGCGTCACTACTTCTTTGAACGCAATTTGTTTACATTGTCTGAGATGTGGTTAATTATAGTCGGTAAAGGCGTTCCTGGACCAAAGTTTCCAGTAATTCCTTCTTTTTCCAATAGTTCTTTGTCCTTTTCTGGAATAATACCACCGCCAACAAGTAATATGTCATTTACTCCACTTTCTCTTAACAATCGTGCAACTTTGGGGAATAATACTAAATGTGCACCATTTAGCAAACTCATGGCAACTGCATCAACA
>JBKPMB010000036.1:0-4014 GCA_046731995.1 Thermoproteota archaeon
ATGAAGTATCTGAAAAAGAGGTAAAGTTATTGTAATACAATACTATAAGAACACATGACGATTTATTTCAATTTGATTATGGCATTTTAGGATCCACCCACTACGTTAACTTCCCTGAGCTTCTTTTTTCCGTTCTGATACCTTATCGCTCTCTTCATTTATAGTCTTTTGCTGCTGCAACATCAAGATCATAAACAATGATTCAGTTGAGAAATATTCGTCTTTAGAGTTAGCAGCTCTGATGCAATCTTCATTTTCCTTGCATTCCGATAACAGAATATTCTGTAGATAAGTTCAATACTTATTGTTGTTCTTATACCAATTATTGCTAATTCTTTCTGTTCTTAGCTGACAATACATTTTTAGCATATTGGAAGCTTGTTAGATGGCCGCTCTTGGTGCAGGATCATCCGTGGTCTGGCTTATGTTACTATAACTTCCAAGATTATCAGAATTTTCCGTCAATACTTTAATACATTGTTAGGCAAGGCTTCTTAGACAAGCTGCATGGTTAAGCTATCTTGTAAAGAGTCAGGATTAGAATGCAATTACATAGCAGAAGGTAAAACAGTAGATGAGGTCTTGGAAGATATTTCCGAACATGCTGTGAATGTTCATAGTATGAGAGCGGAAGATACCTATGAACAAAATATATCTGTCGTCTTTTTATGCCAAGCCATAGATAAAATGACATCATCAATCCAGAATAATAATAATAATAATAATAATAATAATAATAATAATAATAATAATAATAATAATAATAATAATAATAATAATAATAAGGAAAAATCAGACTAGATTAATTGTGCTTGCATAAACGATAACAGTGCACTTAGAATGATTTATGGCATAACTCAATAAATAGCTAGTTGTCTCTATTGTTTAGCAATGAAAGTGCTTTCTATAAACGTCGGGCTTCCGAAGAAAGTACTCTTTAACGGACAAACTGTAACTACAGCAATTTTCAAGGACCCAGTCAAAGGTCCCATCATGTTACGAAAGATTAACCTTGATGGAGACAGACAGGCTGATTTGACAGTACATGGTGGAGTGGATAAGGCAGTGTACTCCTATCCTGCAGAACATTATGATTACTGGCGCAAACAATTTCCTAACATTGATCTTAATTGGGGAATGTTTGGAGAGAATTTCACTACAGAAGGTTTAATGGAAGATGCTGTCAATGTGGGTGATCAGTTTCAAATAGGATCCGCCAAGCTAGTTGCAACGCAACCTAGAATGCCATGTTATAAACTTGGTGTGAGGTTTGGACGTATGGATGTAGTTAGAGGGTTTTTGGCAAGCGGTCGACCTGGCATTTACTTTAAGGTATTAAAAGAAGGACAAGTTCAAGTGGACGATAAGATAGAGATTATCAGAAAGGATAAAAATAATGTTACTGTGAAAGATATTGTTCACCTCTATGTTAATAGGGATCATGCTGTAGACAACATTGAAACTATGAGACGCGCAATAAAAATAAATGCTTTGCCAGAAGGGTGGAAATATGAATTTCAACAAAATATAGAGCAAGTTGAACATGGTTCACAAAATTCGTGTTATTGATATAGATTTCTCTCATCAAATGATATACACCTAAGAATCGATTATTTAAGGAGATCTAACTATAATGAGTATTCCGTTAACCAGAGTCCAAATATTCCCCCATATTCCCAATGGACGTCGATCCCAATGATATTTAGTGTTTATCATCCTTAAGCCATAAAATTACATAGAATTTACAGTACATTTTTCAAAGAGCCTTGATGTTACAAATCGATTGTCGATATGTGTATTTACGTCTGTAATGATAAATATCCTTTGCAAAGATATTTACTATCATTTGTTAATTGATAGCAGAAATATTCTATCAAATATTTATTTGAACCACAGATAACGTTATATTTATCAACAAAGTATATAGTGTATGTTAGAAAATATAGCATACGTGGGTCTTGGATTTGTAGCTGTCTTACTTGGGCTTGAAGCAGCATGGCATTTTACAGCCTGCAGAATTAAGGACAAGTCAATAAAGCCATGTTTATACAAGCAAATGGGCATATTAAAATAACGAAAGAATGAATGAATGAGTAAACGCTGCTGCACAGCATAGTCACAAGATTGGTCGATAATCAAAAGATAATAGAAGAACAATAATTAATTTAGAACTCATTAGCTACGACAATTAGCAGCAAACTAAGTTACCACAGTAACGACAAGATGAAGAAAGAAGAGGCATTTACTCGTTTTTTATATCGTCGTATCTTGTTATCCACTTTAGCAGACAGAATATAAGTTGAGTTGACTGGGATGTTAAGATTCCACTGGCTGCTACCTACGGCAATAAATATAGAGCCTCATGTTTGTGGATTTGGCCAATAATGTGTGAATACTTATGCCCTGCTGCATGAATCCTCCTTATCATAAGAGCTCAATAGAAATGAGAGAAAAAGAGACAGACATAAGACTTAATTATTCTGCTGCGCCAAGGTTGCCTCCTGATGAGCTTTGAAGCGAAGGTTGTCGTTCTCCTTCTATTTGTGTTAATCCTTTTGATTTTAATACTTGATCTAATATTGTCAAATCGAATATCCCTGATAGATCTGGATGCGGCTTACCCTTAGCTAAGAAACCTAAATCATATGCATTGTTGGCGGATTGGAATAGCGACAGCTTAAGTGGATCATATGTGAAATCAATTCTTGAAAAAGCTTGTTTTAGTTCATCTAGAGGAATAGATTTTCCTGTTAGTTTTTTAGTTTGTGTGTTGAATGCATTTATAGCCTCATCCTTGTGGTTATTTATCCACAGAGTTTCATTTACATGTGCAGCTAATACTTTACTTACTATATCTAGATTGTTCTTAAGATAATCTGTACTTACAGCTATGTTGGCTGTCACAAATTTCCCGCCTGGCCATATGCTTCTCTCATCTAAAAATATTCTTCCATTACCTTCCTTTACTAATCTGGTAGCCCATGGTTCAGGTACCCATGCACCATCTAATTGCTTCTTTAAGAATAGTGTAAGTATATCTGGGTTGGCGACAGCGACAACTGCTACGTTACCACCTTGATCAGTTGTTTTAAGTCCATTTTTTATTAAATAAGATCTAAGAGCTATATCCTGAGTGTTGCCTAATTGTGGAGAGGCAAATTTTTTACCAGCAAAATCTTTAGGCGAATTGATGCCTGCATCGTTTCTAACTACAAAAGATGCTCCTCCACTGCTTGCACCTGCAATTATCTTCAGATCCTTTTCATCTGATACTACGTAACCGTTAATGGCTGGATTAGCACCAACATATGTTACATCAATTCTTTTGGCAAGTAATGCCTCAATAGCAGATGGACCTGCGTTAAATACGGCCGTTTGAATATTTACATTCTCGCCCAATGCTTTCTGAAAATCTCCATTCCCAAATCCAATTACTGCCTGAGCATGGTTTATGTTTGGAAAGTAGCCTATGCGTAAAGTCTTTACAGAATTAGATCCAGTACTTGTATTGCTGTTTGTTTTTGTTGAAGCACTTTGTGCAAATACTGCTGGCTTTATTGGGGTTATTGCAGCTGCAACTATTATTATTGCAGCTAAAGTTATCGTAAGCTTTGTTGTTTGTTGTTTCATCATATATCAAAAAATGGAGATACGATATGCCGAATATTACTGCTACTAAAGACGCAAGAAATGAGAATTATGTGCATATTTGAACCATATTGTAGTAATAATTTATAGTAAATAATGACAGGAAAATATCTTATTGCCATGAAATATCTTCTATTCGGATGCGGGCCTATGGGTACATTTATTATCCAGTTTGGTTTTGTGATGATAATTGCTGTTGTTGCTGTGGTTGTGGTTGCACTGGCAGGTGGAAGAAAGGAAATCCACCACTTCCAAGAGCATATGGCATTTGTCCGTTCCATCTATTGATTGATTGCCACTGCAGATGCTGTGGATCTTGCCTTAGTTGTTCGGTGATAACCCTGATTGCTTGTGACTCGCCAGTAG
>JBKPMB010000037.1:0-2522 GCA_046731995.1 Thermoproteota archaeon
AAGAAATGTTTGAGCTATGCTAATGATAGAAATTGTCCTCACGATACAAAATTCAAAGAGGAATTAAAGGGTACTAATATAAGAAAAATGGTTAGCTCAGGTGTAATTCCACCTATACATCTAATGAGGCCCGAGGTGGTAAATACAATTTTATCTTATAAAGAGGATGCATTTGTCAAGTAAAACTTGTAAAAAATTAATGATTGAGGGAAAAAAAGAAGAAGAGTAGAAATAGTACAAACAGTATATATTATTTAGCTATACAGATGTAGTCATAAGTATAGTGTCCACTCCACAACCAATTGCCAATCAAGTGCTTATAAAAATTCATGCAAGTGGTATATGCTATACGGATGTACATATTACTAAGGTGCCCTAGGGGTAAAATTTCCCCATACAATAGGGCACGATATGTATTTACAGCATGCTTAGAAAAGCATCAATAAAATTACGTACAACTGGCATTAGCATACGGTAACGTTACAGGTGGTGCATCTGGTGATAGTAACATAATATACAATGTCTAATCCCTGCTGACAAATAGGTGCTTCAATAGTAAAAAGACCCAACACAACGTGATCTAGCCAATATCATTATTTTTTAATGTTCGCGGCAGATAGTACATTTGCCGTAGACTCTATAGAAGACCTCTCAGATCTATAGATGTCATGAAAATCTGAGCTAAGGGGATATCACTGTAATATTACCACTCACATAGATGCTAGTGTGTATAGTTCAGCTCATGAACAGTAGTACAGACAAGTACATTCAAAGCAAAGCTCAAAGCATTATTAATCATCATCCAAATGGCATAGTGTGATGTTACACTCTTATAATATCAATAATATATGCTTAGCCTTACTTGACAGGGTTTACCTAGACAAAAACTGAAATGCAATTAAATAAATCGTCTTTATAAGTCTTGTTTATAGTTTTGCCATTACCGTAGAAATACTATTGATTGTAATATAGCATGATATGCCCCCTCTATTAATAGAGCTTAAAGTGTTTGGCAATTAATCTTATATACGATCAATCCATAGCAAAAGATGTCATCATAATGCATTTTTGACAAATCCTTATTTAACAAACGATCAGAATAAGAGTATATATGATGGCGGACAATCTTGTTCAAGGAAAGCTAGAGACAATAACCAATAATGGTTTGACATGGACAGACATTCAGAAGCCTACTCGTGACAATATACAGACGATTGGACGAAAGTATTCTTTTCATGAGTTAAATCTTGAAGATTGTCTTTCGAAAACATCAATTCCAAAAATGGATAGATACAAAGATCATATTTTCGTCATATTACATTTTCCAACCGTGGAAAAAAAAGAGAAGAGTACAGCGGCACGGTTCAGTCAACTGTCCATCTTTGCAGGAATAAATTTTGTCGTTACGGTACATCAGGGCAACCTTAAACCTCTTCAGGAAATGTTCTACTTGTGCAAGCAAAGTGAAAAACAGCGAGAAATGCAGATGGGAAGATCATCCGGGTATTTGCTACATAGTATAATAGATGTGCTTGTAGATGATCTTCTCCACATGTTGATGAAGGTAGTAGGTAATCTCGACGATATAGAAGACGCGGTATTTGACGATAAAATAACAGTTGTTAAGGAAATTTCCTTTTTGAGAAGAGAAATTACAACACTCAGACGTGTAGTTGCACCGCTCAAAAGAACAGTACTAGAGATGACTAGAGACATACAAAAGTTCTCTGACGAAGACCTTACGCAGTACTTTGATGATGTAAAGGATCATATAGACAAAGTGTTGGAAGTTCTGGAAGCATCAAAAGAAACTATAGAAATCTATAAGGATACAGACTTTATGCTCAACACAGAGCGAACTAACAAGATACTTACTGTTCTTACAATTCTGTTTACCCTATCAATTCCTTTTACGGTATTAGGAACTTTCTATGGAATGAACGTTAATTTACCCGGAGGCAATGAAACTGGTAATTGGAACTTCTTTGGAACATATACAACGATGATTGTTGTATTGACCATCTCTATAGCTATGGCATTGCTGATGATATGGTACTTTCGTCGTCTTAGCTGGATTGGTGTCGGCTAATATATTAGTGCTATTACTAATGCCATATTAAAACGACATTTTATTTTTTATATAGCTCACAAAAGTAGAACTTTAGGCTAAGCTTTCCCATTATCATGAACCTGACTTTATCTTGAAAATGCGTGAATTAATACCAAGCTAAGAATTATCGGAATGTTCACTATTCTCATGTATATCACATTCAAAGTAGATTGATTTATTCTGTGAATATATATCCATATACATATACATATTAGTCGCGATTATAGAGAGTAGGTGTTACCATCTCCTCCATGTGTTCCTCGTACTAGAAAATAATCAAAGTAATGTAGTCATCTAGATGCAGGTGAAGAAGATGGTCGTGCTTGTAAAATAGCCTTTAGATTTATTGTCTTACTGCTCCGGTTCACAGTTACACTTAACGTATCTCCAACGGATTTATTTGATTCAATAT
>JBKPMB010000038.1:0-1802 GCA_046731995.1 Thermoproteota archaeon
AAACAATAAAAAGGATATTACAGCTATGATAATTATTGCCATCTCAAATCCCTTTGCGAGGTTGACAATGTTTATAACAAGATAGTCATGTAACCATCTATATACAATACCAAAGACTTTAGCAAATATTGTAATTAGTGATTCAAATAACGTCATCATCACGATGCTATCTATTAGACTTTATTGTATATATTGGATCCTGGTTAGATTGGCATTAGTTAGTATGACTTATGCTACCGAGATAGATTTTGCTCATCATTTACTGCAAATTGGAAAAATGAGAATAGATAGTACTTGGGTATGTATTATTATGTAGGATTTGAATTGTTAACGTTGAACATTTTAACATTTGATATAATGATTAGTTGATATTTCTACTCCATATGAAGAATAAATAATAATACTTCTTGTGTGCAATTAAGGAAAGAGGAATTACATACAACGTAACCTTCTTCAAAGACAAAACTAACAATATATTTTCAAAGACATTTACTGTGGCGGAGAACAAACTTCCACTAAAACTGATATCTGGAACAGACATCAATGAGACAAGAGTGTACGGGCCTGACTTTAGCAGCACTTGTGCATTTTATCTTGAAGCACCATTCCTCAAATGTAATGCTGATTATAAAATAAGAGCTGCCATTATCGCAATAAATGCTAAACAGCCGCAGGACCAAATAACAGACGATTTTACGTTGAAAGAATCAACATCACATAATGATATACCTGATGCATTAGGATTGGCTGGGTCATATACTTTATCAGCGGCTCATTAATAAGACACATGCTATTATCAAATTTCTATGTTGCCTACTCACACTGCTATAATTGTAGACGATGATAGAGATGTGAATTTAGTTCTTAGTGCTGCGCTTAAATTAAAAAAGTTTGATGTACATAAGACCTACAGTGCAGATGAATGTTTGAATAAGCTAAACGAGCTAGAAGGAAGAGTGGATGTTATTTCTATAGATGGCAAAATAGCAGCGGATAGGGGAGCAATGCTAATAGTCAAGATTAGAAGAATCAATCCTGATATCAAGATATATGTAGTTGCAGAAGACGAAACCAATAAGACTAGGGTTTTAGATTATGGGGCAGACGAATTTATGACAAAACCAATTGGAATTGAAACTATAGTGTATAAGATGATGATGCTTTTAACAACAAAATACTCTGAAACAGAGAGGTAATATTCACTTGTATACCATATCACCATATCATATCTATCAAATGGTTAGTCACAATATAGGAAGACTAAATGCAAATGTAGCACCTTTTGCATCGGGATTATTCTCAGCCCATATCTTGCCGCCATGAGCTTCTATCATGTTCTTACATATGTATAGTCCTAATCCAATACCTTCTGAGGAACTAGAAGCAAATTTAGTGAACAGCCTTGGCAAAATATTAGCATCTATTCCTACACCGCTATCCCTTACCTTAACTACAGCGACTTGTTCTGCTGCTTCTTCTCCTTCCTCTGCTTCTACTTTCTTTGTACTAACATCTGCTGTAATAGTTATAGTTTCACCTTCATTTACAAATTTAATTGCATTTTGAAGCAGATTTGATATGACCTGGTATATCCTTGTTTTATCTGCTTCTACAAAAATATCATTTTCTCTTCCCTCGACCTTTGAATCAAACTTTATTTTTATATTGTTGCTGGCATCTTTTCTTATTTGATTGGTAATAGTATCTGCTATTGCTTCTCTAATCTTTTCAGTAAGACTGAAGCGTTCTTTGTTAAGAGTTAATGCATTACTTTCAATTTTTGTAATATCAAGTATGTCCTT
>JBKPMB010000039.1:0-9458 GCA_046731995.1 Thermoproteota archaeon
AGTGCACATCAGGAATTAATTATTGAGGAAACAGGTCCCATTATTGATTCTAACAATGTAAAATTACTTGTAGTAGATTCTGCTGTAGCACACTACAGATCTGAATTTCTTGGAAGAGCTACACTATCAGAAAGGCAACAACGGTTAAACAAATTTATGCATATGCTAGTAAGAATAGCGGAAATGTATACTATTGCAGTTGTAGTAACTAATCAGATCCAATCATCTCCTGACGCAATATTTGGTGACGCATTTAGACCGACTGGCGGTCATGTGATTGCACATACAAGTACTTACAGAGTATTCCTTAAACGTGCTGGCAAAAACCGAATTGCTAGGATGGTCGATAGCCCATATCATCCCGAACGGGAGGTGTTGTTTACATTAAATGAACAGGGGGTGGCCGATCCTAATGAATCAAATATAGGTAATTAACAGATAATAATAAATTAAGGGCCATTTACAAAGAGCTTGTCATGACACAATCACATGGTTTTAGAAAAAAGACTCGATCTATCATGACAAAGGATAATGTTGTTAGGGGCTTATCATACTTGCTTATAGATTATAAAGTCGGTGACAAGGTTATTGTGGATATAGATCCTACTGAACACAATACAACTCCTCACAGGAGATTTCAAGGCAAGATAGGAATTGTCAAAGAAGTTGGAAGAAGATCATTAAAAATAGTAGTACAGATATCTGATAAAAAGCAAAAGATTTTGCAGACAAGACTCAACCACGTAAAGCTGTTTACACAGGGAAATGAAAGGTAAATGACAGAGATTATCCACAAAGAAGTTATATCGCTACCGCAGGTAAAGGAAATTTTAAGCCCAGTTAAACCAGATGACATGGATCAGATCCAGCGTTGGACATATGATTATGTAAGCAAATTCGCAAAGTCTGATCCAGATGCAGCCCAGGAAATGATAAAGCAACTGATCGAGAAATGCGAATTAAAAGATGAAGAAGCAGTTGAAATAGTAAATGTAATACCTACATCTTTAGAAGAATTGAGGGCGTTCTCGTTTGGATGGAAAAAATTAGTTCTTACAGAAACCCTTGAAAAAATGCAAAGCATACTTCAAATGAACACTGAAAGTTAAATAAAAAGTGAATCCATATCTTATGCAGGAAGAACAGCGTTGTCCACACCGTCACCACATTATACTAGTGGTAGAATTGATTATGCTCAAGGCTCTGGAACAGAGCAGTATCAGAGAAAGTATGAAGAATATGCATATGTTCTAGATTTTATACAGAGAGGAAAGTCAACAACAGTTAGAGCCAGAGAAGGGATAATTATTCAAGCTATTGGCGAAGAACATTTAACGTTATTGGAACTATTAGGCATCCAGAATATGAGTTTTGAAGTAGGAGAACGACTATATATTGGGCGAGAAGGCCGCGATAAAGTGGTCAGTGTTCTTGGCAGATTAGAATATAAAGATATATCGCAGTCTGCAAAAAATGAGCTCACAAATATAGTAGAGAAAATAGTTATTGCAAATGAGAAACGATTTGTTGATTATATAAACATGGCGCCTCCAATAACACCAAGAATTCACGCGTTAGAGTTGATCCCAGGTATAGGAAAAACATACATGATGACTATAATTAAGGAGAGAGATAAGAAAAAATTTGAATCTTTTGCAGACATTCAGGAAAGAGTTGGATTAAGAGATCCTGCAAAACTCATAGCAAGGCGAATCATTGATGAGATAGCAGGAGAGGAGAGAAGGAACTTGTTTGTGAGAAAATGAGATGGTCAAAGAGAATTTCTCTTGGCCAGCACCTGCTTAAAGATTTTGGAGTACTTAAGAAAGTAATTCAGGCATCACAAATTAACAAGAATGAAGTTATTTGTGAGGCAGGTACTGGAAATGGGTTTTTAACCTACGAACTATGCAGGCGTTCCAAATTCGTAATTTCATATGAAATAGATAGGACATTATTCGCAAATGCGAATAAGAAGATATTATTACCGAACTTGAAACTTGTGAATGAAGACATCTTTAATACACATAACCTTAATTTTGATGTTTTTGTATCAAATCTTCCTTATTCTAAAAGTAGAGAAGCTTTTAACTGGTTAGCACTCCAGAAATTTGACAGGGCAATAGTCATGATACAAAAGGAATTCGCTGCTAAATTACAGGCAAAGCCTGGTGAAAAAAATTATCGCGCCATTTCAGTCATAACACAGCATTGTTTTAATATACAAAGGCTATTTAATGTTGACAGGAAAGCCTTTATGCCTGAGCCTTCTGTTGAATCAGAAGTCATAAGGGTAGTTCCTAGAAATTCAGTAATAACGCATACTACCATCAATAACATATACTTCTTATTTTCCCAAAGAAACAAGCTAGCAGCGTCTATAGCAAGAAAATTTGAAAGCAAAGTAGGTTTTGGGAACACAAGAGTATGCAAATTAAATGTTGAAGAAATCATAGAGCTAGCAAGATCTATAAAATTATTCTAGAACGATATAAAACCATCAGCATTGGCCAGAAATTTAAAACTTATAATACAAGATAATAATATAGAAATATTAATAAAATGAATCACATAGCCATAAGCAATCGTTATCGGCAGAGCCTGTTAAAGATTTATTAAAAACGCAATTATACGAAAATTATAGCATAGATAACAGATGTATCTTCCGTCTGAAGACAGTCTTCTTCTTGCAGAATCCGTTAAGCAATATAGTGGTCAATCAGCTCTAGAAATTGGTGTTGGATCTGGAATTATACTCAGGATTCTTCATGATAATTTTAAAATTGTTGCTGGAACTGATGTCCATTTTATGTCACTTAAATATTGCAAAGACAAGTTACCAAATGATATAATGTTAGCTTGTTGTGACGCTGCATCCGCTTTTGAACATAGATTTGATTTGATTGTCAGTAATCCTCCCTATCTACAAATGGAAAATTATGAAACGAAAGATTGTGCAGTAGATGGGGGTCCTACTGGTATAGAAATGACTTTACATTTTATACGATCTGGTATTTCAATTTTAAACACAACGGGTAAAATGTTAATTATATCTTCAAACTTGTCCAATAGCAGTAAACTGGAGGAATCAATATCCGAAATGAATTTGAAAAAAACTATAATAAAAGAAAGGAAATTATTTTATGAGACTCTTCAAAGCATGGAGATAAGTTTTAAATGATATGTACTATTTTTTTAAAATAGAAGCAGCTCTCGCCGATATTTGGTCAGCCATCTGAGATAGAGTTGCTCTGCCTCCTAGATCATAGGTAACATATTTATTTTGATTGATAACGTCTTCAGTAGCTTTAAAAATCGCTTTGGAAATGTGTTTTTCTCCAAGGTATTCAACCATCCACGAACCCGATAAAATGGTTGCAACAGGATTTACCATGTTCTTACCAGCATATTTTGGAGCACTTCCATGTGCAGGTTCAAACATTGCGTAATCATCGCCATAATTACCAGAATAAATGTTTCCTATAGATCCAACATTACCTGAGGCGCATTCTGAAACTACGTCCATAAACAAATTGGTGCCAAGTAACACACTATTATTGAATCTGTCTGGATTTTTTACAAGTTGTTGAGTGATATTGTCTATATAGTACTCCTCAATGTCTATATTTTCGAACTCTTTGTCTTTATTGATCCTCTCTACTGCATCCCAAAATATTCCGTCAGTTTCTTTTAAGATATTTCTTTTTGTAATCGCAATAACTTTTTTAAAATCTTCCTCCTTTGCAATCCGAAATCCCTTTCTAACTACTCTTTCGCAGCCCTTCTTTGTTATTTTACGGATAGCTATAGCTGAATCATCAGTGATTTTGAATTCTATCCCGGCATACAAACCCTCAGTCGCCTCACGTACACATATGAAGTTCAACTGTTTTTCTGTTTTCATGTTTTTATAAGTTTTAATTGGCCGTACATTAGCATACAATCCAAACTTTTGTCTGATACTTACTGCAACACTACGCGGAGCATTAGGATTTGGGATAGTAGTTGTGGGTCCTTTAAAGCAAGCATCACTATCCTCCAGCAATTTCCAAACCTCTTGGGAAATATACGAATTGCCGCCTACTTTTTGCCACCACTCGGATCCAGCATCACATGTAATTAATTCTACACTAGTAGAGCATGTCTTCAAAACCTTGATCATCGCGTCTACAAGTTCTGGTCCGGTGCCATCACCTCTGATAATTGCGACAGTCTTATTGTTTACCAATTAAACCAATTGAGAGGCTCTTGCCTATCTATTTATATCTATTGAGGTTGCATCAAACATTCAAAATACTGAATGCATAGCATGGTTCGACTTAGACAACATAATGTAGCCTAAAAGCCAGTATAAATTCTGATAGACGACCCTTGTTGTTATTCCTTGCCGAATGCATGATATTAATATCATCGTTTCGACTATCTTTGTTACAAAGATTCTGTATCATAATAAACCCGCGAGCTCAGTTGCAGTTGTTTCGTATGCTTTCAGATATCTTTCATGTAAAGAGATCCACATTATCAAAAGGTATATTTTCACCTCTGTATGCCCATATTATACTAGATATTTTCATCCAAAATGAGATTTCTCATTTCTGTAGTTAGTAATATAAGCTAAAATCTTAAGTAGAATTATGTTGTAAATAGTACACGTAGGTTATTCAAATGAAGAAAAAACAACCACCCATCTATGATGATCAAACGTTAGAAAACATGAGACGCTATTTCAAAGTTGAAAAGCATGATGCATTATTGAACTATATTAAGAAATATGGACTTACAGTGGGTCACAGGGATGACGATACATGATGCCAAGGTTCTATTTTTTTTGCTATTAGAAGAGACAATAGTAGTTAATGAAATTTGAATACCTAAACTATTCAGGTAATAATGACAATATCTCTATTTTACAGCCTTAACTGTTGATTTTTCTTTTTTGTTACACGCGATAACACAGAAGAATTAATTATTCATTTATTGAAGACAATATATCATTGTATTTGTCGCTGCCATTGAATAGTAAGCTATATTTTACACTTAAGTTATTTTCAGTAGCATTTGGCTCATCAACATCAACATTAGCCAGCCCTTCTGATTCAAGTGTCAATCAACTACAACAACTTCATAATCTCCGCATACATAATTCATTATGTTGAAATACTTGTGGTTACACAGTGTATATATCTATAATAAAATATGCTTTCGAATATAATATCGGGGATGAAACTTACTACTCCTGCTAGAACGAGTAGTAATAACATAGAAGCATCCAGCAATAGCAGTAATAGTGACATTAGCAATGAGAAAAATTTAGATGAACCACCTCCTCAGGACAGCAGGGGACAGAATAATGATAATAATAATGGCAACAATAACAATAAACATGGATTTCATAATAAATGCGAAAGTCTAGATGAAGGAACATTTGCATTTATGTGTTGGATGAACTCAGAGAACAAGAAATCGATAACTTCTGATAATCCTATAGTTTTGTTGACATTTGTTAATGATAAGCATACAATACTATATGATACAGATTTGCATTCTGAAGTAGATGTTCAGATAAATGAAGGTGTTCCATATTGTAGGTATTGCAAATTGGATGATTGCTCACATGTAGGTTTTGCTGTATGTGTAGAAGAATTGTATGGACATAGACGTGGAAGAGGAAGAGAAGAAACAATAGATGATATCACATAATAGTAGGACTAGATTTCGGTTATATGCTAACCATAGTTAAAATCAGATTATATAGTGACAAAATATTCCTCTGCCTATTATCATCACTTCTTAAAAAACACCTAAATTCCATCGCCACATTTTCCTCTTATTGCAGTTGCTAGGATAGGAATTAGGAGATTTGCAGCAGTTCATGCTATCTTTTACAATATAGGTATTACGAAGGTCGTAATTATTGCTGTTGAGCCAACCATCAGATATATATCTACCTGGAGATCAATTCCAATCGTGCAATCATATTGTTAGTAAAGGGAGGCATCTTTGACAGATCGTATACTTTTGTAAACTCTCCTTTTTCGGAGAAGTAAGAATACTGAATATCATAATTTCCTAGTGTTAGAATTTCTCTCTTGGAGCTTCCAGTTGAATTATCTATTACAGATATTGTCTTATTGTCATACGAATATATTTTCATGAAATCTTCCATAGTTAGTCGAATTGGTCTAACGTATTGAATATGGATTACGTTACCAATCCTATCAGTATGGATTACACGCACACATTCTATGCCATTTTTTGGATTCTTTCCAACATCATCGGGTAGCAGTCTCACATGTTTGTCTACAAATATTTGAACTCTAGGATAGATATTGAATGAATCTATGCTGCCTGGCTTTAGACACACTCCTAGTACAGGCGGTGGAGGAATAAAATGCATTATAAGCAAACCAATAAGCGTTGCAGCACCTGCTGCAACTGGAGGTAATAAAATTTGCTTCTTTCCTAATTTTTTTCTTGGCTTATCTTCTTTTACGTTACGTTTTGGCATTAGTAAATTCCCAATTAAGATAACCCAATTAAGACAAACTCGGGGTTATTATTGCTTTCCTACAGCACATACCAGTAAATTATTTGGCTTCAGTTGCCATCATATATATAGACGTCATCTTAAGCCAATACAACATAATATGCAATTATGAGACTGGTCGTTTTTCGTGGTTTATGGCACATTCTTGAGTCAGTTCTGTTATTCCATTGCCTGAGTTATCTCATCAGAGTGGGCTTTTTGGTAATGCTTTTCTGCATCTACCTTTGTGAGGAACTCTCTTCCACAATACGTGCATCGAAATGTGCCTGACTCATACTCCGACATAATTATGGTAAATATTAAGTGACATTGTAGATAATAGTTACTAAAACAAAATAGATACTATACTATTGGACCATAATAGAAGAACAAGATCCTTCCTTTTCAGTCTACTGCACAGTTTTTTCTATATATTTATAACCTGTCATTGAACCAGAGATTTTTAGCTAATCATATAGCCTAACAATACTAAAAAATGTATCACTCTTTAATTCATTTCCAAATGATAAGAGACATAATAGGCTCGTCTCATAGTGCTACCTAGACATCAGAATACAAATACTAATCTTTTGAAACTCAACGATCTTGAGATCTAAGAATAGCCAAGAAATAAGGATGACCATAACTATGATAATCTTCATTTCATTCAAATATACCATTATATGCGCTAAATTTTGTGCAAAAAAATTTCATGTGATTATTCGTATAAGTTAATCAATTATAAAACAAAGACAATTATTTGAGTGAGCAATACAGAGAGTAGAATAAATACGCCGGATGTTGTAGATAATTCCAGAACAAACAATGATTTACTTTCTGTAAATTTTGCAGGTTTTAGACTTAGGAATCCTACGATGCTTGCATCAGGTTTTTTAGGAATCTCACAAGATATTTTTAACAGGATTTATCGTTCAGGTGCAGGAGCAATAGTGACTAAATCGATTAGCGTTGAACCAATTGAAGGTTATAGAAATCCAAGCATTTTCTCTTGGGACAAATATACCTATGTAAATGCAGTAGGACTGGCAAATCCCGGTTCAGAGGCATTTTCTGAGGAAATCAAAGATAACAGAGATGTCCCACTCATAGTCAGCCTGGTTGGCTCATCACACAAGGAATTTCCTCCAATGATTGAAAAGTTTGATCACCTGAATGTTTGTGGCTACGAAATTAATCTCTCATGTCCACATGTAGCAAAAATGGGTATGGAAGTTGGAGATGACCCAGAAATGGTAAGTAGAATTGTCAAAACCGTTAGAGCCAATACACGCAAGCCAATCATCATCAAAGTAGGCATTGGTAATGTAGACGTCGTCAACGTTGCACTAGCTGCAAAAGATGCAGGAGCTGATGCAATTACAGCGATCAATACAATTCGTGCCATGGCTATTGATATCGAGACTCAAATGCCTGTCCTAAGTAACAGGATAGGAGGGTTATCAGGAAAATCAATAAGACCTGTGGCGATCAGATGCGTCTATGAGATTTCCAAGAATCTTGCAATTCCTGTAATTGGATGTGGTGGAATTTTTAGCTGGGAGGATGCAGTAGAGTTTATGCTTGCAGGAGCATCAGCTGTACAATTGGGCACAGTTATTGGACATACAGGATTGACCACATTTAGCAATATTATTAGAGGTATCAGAAAATATGTAGAGAGAAAAGGATTGATAAATGCAATGGAGATTATTGGACTTGCCCACAAATATTGATAGGCTAAGAACTGTCATTATTGAGCGGGTTATCGAAGAAACTCATACAGTCAAGACCTTTGTTTTCAAAGATAAAATTAGCTCTGATGCAAGACCGGGGCAATTCCTCATGGTATGGATTCCTCGGATAGAAGAACTTCCTATGAGTGTTATGGTTTATGATAGAAAAGAGCGCGCCGCTATTACAATACGAAAGCTTGGGTTTGGTTCAACTGCGCTATTTGATAAAGGAGTAGGTGAGGTTATTGGTATTCGTGGTCCCTATGGTAATCAATTCAAAATTGCAAAGAGCACAAAAAGAGCGCTTCTAATTGGTGGAGGAACAGGACTTGTCCCTTTATTAAGGCTAGCTACAACACTAAATAAATTAAAGATAGATACAACTGTAATCATCGGTGCTAGGTCAAAACAAGAAGTGTTTTTTGAAAAAAAAGCGAATGATCTATTAGACAAGACTAAACACAAAGTAATTATTAGTACGGAAGACGGTAGCTATGGAATTAAAGGTAATGCCATAGATGCAATGTCACTTATCATAATGAAGGAAAAATTTGACATGGTTTATACATGTGGACCGGAGTTAATGATGAGAAAGGTTTTTGATATTGGATCGGCAAATGCATTACCGATTCAGGCAAGTCTTGAAAGATACATGAAATGCGGAATAGGAATTTGTGCAAGTTGTTGTATTGGGGATCGCCTTGTATGTAAAGATGGTACAGTCTTCAATGAAAAGCAACTCTCCGCAATGACGGAGTTTGGAAAAATGTATAGGGATAAATCAGGACGTAGGTTTCAATACTGAGCATTAATTAGAATTGGCTATGCTTAACGTTACCTCTAGTATATATGTTATGACCTATAAAGATATACTCGAAGATCTTCCTCACAATTAAAGACAAGATTAAATTGATACTACCTATTTTTGCGACTAGAATTTGTTATGAATAACACTAATTTTAATTTGATCACAACGCTCTTCGCATAGCAATTTTTTAGACCTTTTGTTACATAAATGTAATTTTCAATTAGAGATACATGTCTCAGCCTATAGATGCTAACCAATAGTTGGTAGGTTCGACATTATATAGATTTTATACATATATTATAAATTATTATCCTCTAGAATTTATGCTTGGAAATTTTTTTTGCCACTATATAATCTACAAAGTAAAATAAATAAGCTCGTTCATTGATTT
>JBKPMB010000040.1:0-2783 GCA_046731995.1 Thermoproteota archaeon
GCAGTTTTTCCCTGCACTGGATCGTTAATATAATAATATTCCAAATAACCATAACTGACAGCAAAAAGTATCATAAAAGCAGATGATATAAAAAAGGCTATCCGAGTTCTTTTTACTAAATCATCGTCACTATTACCACTACGTTATTGTTCTTTGGAATGTTTCAACTAAAAATGGGTCGTATAAACATTCAATATAATATTATTTATGTTATTCAGATGCACTATCTCCATAAATCAGTCTCATCTCATCAAAGGTTAACTTTTCGCCGTTTGACATCTTCTTTAGCGCAACCTCCTTTAATGTGTTCCACCTTTCTTGATTTTCTTTATTGCGTTTTGTCCTCTCCTGCGATACTTCATACCTTGAAGTACGCCTTTCATCGGTTTCCTTTTGTCTTCTTTGCCTATGCTCACTATATTGTATTCGTGATCTTCTAAATTCAATTGCATTTAGTTGGGTCTCTACCATTTCTAATTTTGCTGTGATTTCTCTTATTCCATGAATTTCTTTTCTTCTTTCTTCATATAACTCTTCACGCAGATTCAATAATGAATCAAGGCTAGCTTTTAATGCACCAATCTTATTTCCAAATTCAGTTTTTTGATCAAAAATACTATTCATCTTAGTTTTCAGTGTATCGTATTGAGAAGAAATTCTCCTATAGTGTTCTTCCTTCTTGTGGATGAGCTTTAAACCATGCAATTTGGTGGCAATTTCTTTTGATCTAGCGACTAGTTTTCGTTCTTCATCTTTTGACAATTTCTTAGTCTGGATGTCACGTTCAATTTGTTCCAAATTCTTGCTCAAATTTGCCATGTCAAACCTGTCCTTGCGTGATCTTGATGTTGCAGAGGACCCCGTCTTATCATCAATAGTCTTCTTCATTTCATCCCTGACTTCGATAAGGCTCTTCTTTAACTCCATGAATCTAGTATATTCTGCATCTTTTTGCTCGTTAATTTCCTTTAGCTTATTACGCAATTCGTCTAATTGGGTTCTCTCCTCATCAATCTGCACTTTGGTAGATTCAATTTTACTATTTATCTCCTGAATCCTTTGATCGGTTCTTTTCTGCTCTTCCAACAGAGCTTTTTTGAAGTCTAAAAGAGTCTTTAGGTTGGAATCGGTTGAATTAACATTTTGGATCCTAGTATTATTATTATTATTTCTTGTTGCCGTAGTAGTAGCAGCTGCTGCCGCTGCATTGCTGCTTCCATTAATATGTTGGTCCCGTGCCACGTCGAATGTGATTTGTTAGATAACAGAAGATAGATATATTTTTTTGTTATTTAAAGTGGCTCACTGCATATGTAGTGCCATATCACAAGTGAGATTCTTATGAACTTACTACATCTTTATATGATACGACACTGTAAGTATAGTGACCTTCATATGGACGATTTTGAGAAGGACTTCCCAGAGTTTAATTGGAGGAATGTTCCTGCATATAAGCATCCTCAGGGTAAAGATTGCCCTTGTCCAAAACATGAATATATTCGTGAACAGATTAATATAGCCAAGGCCATAAGTAACAATAACAAAGATATCAGTCCGGATCATAGACAGAAAGCGCAGATCAGTCTTAAACTGTGTCCAGATCATTACAAAGTTTATTTTAACGAGGTTGTTCCTTCGATGCCTCTCAAATACCGGATAATGACTAAAATTGCGCTGAAAATTGGTGCTGTAGTAATTCAACAAATACCTTATATGCAATCAGATCAATGCTTTTACTGTAAGTTTGGGTCTGGTGGTTTTGATAAGAAAACACCAATAATCAGATAAAATTTATAAAAATGCTGAACATAACAAAATAAGTCGGATATTTCATTATATGAATACATATATTCTATGTCAAATTTATTGGTATTTTTCTATGGGATAACCGTCAATGATTATTTCAAGTCTTTCTATGTTGCCTCGTGAGACTAACTTACGGCAAAATTAGTATCTATGACGTTAATTATTGTATAATTTTAAATTAAGTCTCACTCATATGCGTAATCGATACAAATTGACAGCAATATCTGAAATATACGGAGAGCAACTAGTTAGGTTAGCCAGAAGAGCAGTTGAAAAATACCTTAATGAATCAGTTATCATTACTGCTGATAACCCAGATGAGTTTTCTCAAAAGGCCGGCGTATTTGTTACATTAAACTATCTAAGTAATAGCAACGAGTATCTACGTGGATGTGTAGGGTTTCCACTTGCTGAAAAGCAACTGTATCAATCAGTAATCGAAGCTGCTATAGCAGCAGCCACACAGGACCCTAGATTCGATCCTATAAATAAAGAAGATATTCAAAATATAATTTTCGAAGTTAGTATTCTTTCGCCACCAGAGAAGATAGAGGTGAAGAATCCAAACGATTACAAGAATCATATTAAAATTGGAAGGGATGGTTTGATGTTAAAATGTAAGTATGGATCAGGATTACTGCTTCCCCAAGTTCCTGTGGAGTTGAATTGGGATATTGACGAGTACCTTGCAAACATTTGCTATAAGGCTGGCGCGCCGCCAGATGCTTGGCTTATGCCGGACTCACAGCTATACAAATTTGAGGCCATCATATATAAAGAATCTGAACCTAATGGAAAGATAATAAAAGTTGATCTTTAGCGATAAATATCTTAACACATTTAGATCTTATTATATTTGACTAATCTAAAAGATTTCCCAGGATGAGGATACATTGACATTGAGTCAAATGAGTCAGTTATACATGAGATCTCAAAGTAAAAATATGCTAACAATCTAGAGTTTTTAGAAATAAAGT
>JBKPMB010000041.1:0-3376 GCA_046731995.1 Thermoproteota archaeon
CTTTTTTATTCATTACTATTCCACAATGACCATGTGAAGTATATTGACATAGGCAGACATCAGTAATGATGGCCATTTTATCTCCGAAATGATCACGTATCAATTTAGTAGATTGTTGTACAATTCCATTATCGCTAAAAGCAGAAGTACCTCTGTCGTCTTTATTAGATGGAATTCCAAATAGAATAACAGCCTTAATGCCCAAGTCAGAAATAGACTGTATCTCGTCAATAGTTTTATGTAGGGGAATTCTCTGAATTTCTGGCATCGAATTAATTATGCTAGGTCTTTTGGCTCCCTCTTCAATAAAGAGAGGACAAATTAAATCTCTAGCCGAAAGGTGCAGCTCTTGCAGTAGTTCACGTATTGCACTATTTTTTCTTAACCGCCTTAACCTGACTGTTGGAAAAGAAGCATTAGTATTTTTATTACGAATATTTGTCTTCATATTTGAATAACTTGGACACAGTCCTCATTAGCTCTTCATTTTCGTTACTTAACTCTATTTCCTTTCTAAGGTTGTTCATTGGGGTAGAAAGAATCCCTTCCACCAAGGCATATGATAGTTCTTCAATTGTCTTGGCTTCTTTAGGCCCCAATGATTTTCCAATGATGGAAAGTGCTTTTTTCAATTCGCGTTCTCGTATAACATCAACATTCTTGAAAATAGAAACCACTATTGGCTCAACCTTCCTTCTTTTTAGAAGTGAATCTACTGATTCCATTTCATTATTAATTATCTTTTCTGCTGATTGAATCTCATTCTTACGGGCTCGAATATTCTTTTCAACGATCTCAGATATCTGATCTATATTTATCAATTTTACTTTCTTTATTGTTGCAACCTTATCTTCTACTGTTCTAGGGTTTGAGAGGTCAAAAATTAACAAACCTTCTTTTGCATTTCTTCTAGCTTTTTCAACTCGATCATATGTAACTAAATAATATGGCGCATTAGTAGAAACGAAGATCAAGTTAACATCATTAAACATTTCAAGTGCATTTTCAAATGGAATTGGCACACCTGCTACAGTGTCCGCAAACGACTTGGCTCTCTCAAAAGTCCTGCTCGTAATCATAAAATTAACATGGCGTTGTTTCAAAGACTTGGCAATAAGACTTGCTCCCTCTCCGGATCCAATGAGCATAATGCGTTTATCATTTAGATTATCAAAGTATTCTTCTGCCAACCTTACTGCCATTGATCCTATAGAGACACTCCCTTTATTCAAACCAGTATGTGTCCTTATTCTGCTTCCAACTTTAACTGCTCTATCAAATATAATCTGCAAATGGGAACCAGCGTAGTGGTTCTTACGAGAGAATTCAAGAGCGCGCCTTATCTGACCAAGCACTTGGTCTTCACCAACGACTAAGGAGTCCAAACCTGAAGCTAGTTTTAACAGGTGATAAATCACATCTTTTCCTCTTTCGACATGCACAATATTTTCAAATTCTTTATTTGACAAATTAACTGCAGAGGCCCATTGTTCTAACAACCTTTGCTCGTTTGGAGCTGAGCTGATAGCAAAAACTTCCACTCTATTACACGTTTGTATGATAATGCATTCTCTTAATTGAGCTTTCTCCAAAAGTAGCCTGTGTGCATGATGAAGATCTTTAAAGGCGAATTTTTCAAGAAGATGAATTGGGGCATCTCTGTACGTAAGCCTAGCGTTGATTACCTCTAAGGGATCTGCCATAATAAATGGAGAAGTGGTCATTTGATACTCATGCCCTCCCATTTGTTTAGGAGTTCAAGTGTTGCCGCCTTTGCATCCTCAACCCTATTTTCATTAATTAGGTTCTGAATATTTTTATCACTTATTAGAAAATACAAGAACTGCTTTCTCTTTTCGGTCGTCTTCAACCTGTTTTTTGCAGCTAGTCGTGCAAACTCCTGCAATTTTGTATTTTCTATGTCTGATTTCTTTATTATTCTATTCAATATACGCTCTAGTTTGATTCTTAATTTACGAGCCATAATCGGACTTTTGCCATACGTAGAGATTGCGACTTGTAATATACCTTCTATATTGATAATAGAAGTATAAGAAAAGTCACTAAATTGCGGGTCATCAGCAGCATATACAAATGAACCCATAGAGCGGCCCTTTTCTACAAGTTTACGATTCAGCATCCTGTCATTGGTGGCAGCCAAAACCAAAAATTGATTCTTGTAATTGTCAAGCATGCTTGCATCCTTTAGCTTCATTTTCACTAGTTCAATTTTACCCTGTTTTTCGAGACTTGTAAGATAGCGATTTAATCGATTGCTTACTACGATAATTTTACAATTCTGACCTAAAAGTCCTCTAATTTTCCTGGAACCTTCAGTTCCACCACCGATAACCATTACGTGTTTATCGACAAGATTTAGGTCAACTATCAAATACAACCACCAGAGATCTATTCAATCAAAGTGACTAATTTTCTTTATTTAATTGTTGCATTGAAAGGATTGTTATGCTCAACAACTGAGTAATTTATCAATAAAGTCCATTACCAGAAATAAGTAGTATTCTTCTTAATTATACATCCCGTGGCGGTTTATTTAGATATTTATATATAAATATATATAATACTCGTTTTATAATTGATAGATTTAGCTTCAGGTAATAATAATAAGGTACGAACTAATTAGTACCCATATCAGTTGACCGACTCCCTGAGAGAAGAAGACAATGACCCTAAGACGACACTTGATCTGAATACCATTGAGGAAATTGGACCTGCAACCAAGGATCGTTTAGAACAAGCTGGATTCAAATCAATCAAGGATTTGGTGGTGAGAGGACCAATTGATGTTTCAGAGAGTACTGGTATGGAAATGGTTAAGTCGATGTATCTGTGTAACAAGGCAAGAATAAGGCTTGAAGACTTAGGAATTATTGACAAGACCTTCATTTCAGCGACTAAACTTTATGATAAAAGAAAGAAAGAAGAACGAATATCTACTGGCTCTAAAAATCTAGATGATTTATTTGAAGGAGGAATCGAGCCAAAAGCAGTTACGGAAATTTATGGAGAGTATGGGACTGGTAAGACTCAGATCTGTCATACTTTATGCATACTAGCACAACAGCAAAGAAAATCCGAAGGCAAAGCACATAAAGCACTATATATTGACACAGAAAACACATTTAGGCCGGAAAGAATAGTCTCGATTGCTCTGGCTAGAAGATTGGATCCTGATATGGCACTTGAAAATATCATAGTAGCAAAAGCATACAACAGTGCACATCAGGAATTAATTATTGAGGAAACAGGTCCCATTATTGATTCTAACAATGTAAAATTACTTGTAGTAGATTCTGCTGTAGCACACTACAGATCTGAATTTCTTGGAAGAGCTACACTATCAGAAAGGCAACAA
>JBKPMB010000042.1:0-25600 GCA_046731995.1 Thermoproteota archaeon
GCTTGGACCAAACACAATAATCGTCACTACCACTTCATTTACGCCTAGAGAATATACTGGAATGGGCTCATCTATTACAAACATGATGAGAATTGTAGGGGCTGCAATAGGTCCAGTCTTGGTAACTGTTATTCTAGCAGCTGCTACGATCCCAATTACAGTTGATAATGTTGAGAAAAACTACCCTGATCCTGTAACATATAATATTCTTTATGGAGTTGGGCTTGCAATGTCAATTGGATGTGTTTTTCTAGCTATAAGAATGAGACGTCTTGCTACCAAGACGAAGCCTATAACAACCGATCAAATGAAATGAGATGATATGATATGAGATGACAGAACAATTTTCTTTTCCTTGATACAATGTTTGCATCTTAAGTTTTGCCATTTCTCCATAATGATGATATTTCTGCTAAATTGTGACTCAATGACTATACTCTAGCGCTAACTCTATAATTAGTACGTTTAATTGGATTTGTCCCATGACAAATTTTTTGGAGATTATTTAGATGTGTACATATATATACACAGACATAATAGTAACAATAAACCTTTAAACTTATTAAGCTCACCAAGAAGATAAAATGATGTAATTATAGATTGCAAACATTAAAGTCTTCTCCTCCTTGGCTTAGAATGCTTCAAATAGTTTTGGGAGGACTGTGCATAGTATTATCCTTGGCTATTTTGGCGTACATTGGTCCTGCAATATTGGTAACTATTTTGATCCTTTCGTTGATTTTGCTAGCTATTGGAATTGAGAGAGTAGCTGTTGGAATAGCATTGCGCCACTCTTCTAGACGATCCAGTATAACTAATATTGTACTTGGTCTAGCAGTAGTAGCTCTTTCTATTGTACTTATGCAATTTCCGATATTTACGTCAGCATTTCTAGTTATTTTGGCTGCTGTGGCCCTCCTTTTGAGCGGGATATCGAGAATAATACACGGTATCTCAAGTGAAAGATCACGTTCATCTAGGGCATTTCTTATAGGTGTGGGAGCCATAAGTATTGCAGTATCTATTCTAGTAATAGCACATCCAATCTCGTTTGGGTTGGTTCTATTTGCTATTTTTATTTCAATTGCATTTCTAATAAGCGGAATTGAGATGATGGTTTTAGGGATATCTGGTCGACAAGAATACTTAGCGCCAAGTACTGCCACCACCACCACCACCACACAATAGCAGCAACTGTATATATGTGACTAAAAATATGTGCTTGATGCTAATGCATAAAATCATTCTCTAAAACTGTATTAATCACAATATACTATGATAACATTCTTTTTTTGTTAAATAAAGGTTAAGGAGATCATAGAACTAGAGACTAGCCCTGCTTACGAGTATTCAAAGGAGCAGAAGTCCTACCAACACAAATGAGTTATCAAGTCGACACAGCATAAGCAAAGCTATAGTAAAGTAGTATAAGGTTAAATGTCGCTGCAGTAACATTTGCACCAACAATCACAGGATCCCTGTGAAGTACTCCATAAATTATCCAAAGAATAGATCCTGTAGCAAAAAGAATCATGAGATATCTAGAAACATCCTTCATTCTTCTTGTATGATGTGCTTTTATAATTTGAGGAAGAAAGCTCAATGTTGTAAGAAATGCTGCTGATATTCCAATCACAGAATCATATCCAAAGTTCATTTAGAGCTTAAGACTGATCCTAGCTTGTAACCTTTGCCATAGTAGCTCTGCTTTTTTGACGCTTAATTGTCTTAGACCATGTTAAGTGTCATAATTCTCAAAAAAAGAGATAAAAGAATGTATAGAATAATCTGATCTGTCGTTCCCTGCACGTCCTATGTATATGCTCTTGATGTAGAATTCCTATCCGTATAACCAAGTAAATTGATAAAGCTGGGTATTCCAGTTATATGCTATTGGGCATAAAAATGGAACACTCATTTGAAATGGCTAATATAGTAATTTTTCTCTTTATTCATAAAATAAATATATTCTGATAAGCGAGCTATTCATACATCGAAAATGGACAGCATTTAAGCCCTTGAGTTTCGCAAGAATCTTTAAGAATTATATTTAACAGTTGTAGCTTCAAATTTTGAAAGTAGCTTGGAGAAAACGATCAAGTGTCTGAGTGCATCAGCTTTAAGTCTCATTTGTTTTGTATGCTTATCGATTCTGTGTATTGATGTAAATGCTCAATCTAATGCTACACTAACTTCTGACAAGATGTCGATCGTTTTGCGTGAACAGGGACAGAGCATTTCTGAAATCAAAAATCTGACATCCATTCAGATGAAAATGCTCAGTCAGTTTGCAACTTCGGCTAGTCGAGCATCTACCCAAGCTGCATTTGTTGCCCTCTCTGTATTCTTTCTTGGCATCACGTTGGTTCTCTTTGGACTTAGGCTGACCACTAGGGCAGCAAAATTAGTAGGCAATTATTTTAATTTAATGATGTGGGCATTAACATTACCAGTTCTTGCCCTAGTAGCAGTCTATCAGGTTGGAATATTAACCGGAAATCCGATAGCAATATACAAGCAAGATGAACCATTCTTCTTTATCTCACTTCTTCTCCTAATTCCTATCGGAATTGTTTTATTCCTGTTGGTCTTTCAAAAGAAGATCATCGCCCATTTGAATACCAGTACATCGCATCATGAAAAAATTGATAAGTGAAAAATTGGAAGTGAAAAATAGTGACAAAACCTGAGCACCAGTATCATTGTTTTTTGATGCAAGGCTTAGCAGTACACACTGATAAATCTCCTATGTGGATGCATCTTAATAGTGATAGGTAGGTGTGTCTGACAACTGATAAATAACAGCTAGGAGCAATAGGGTCCTATATAAGATCCTTTAACATTCAAAACAAAATCATGATCAGATAATCGCCTTAGATCTTCCAGTGTTAATGTATGCTCAATATTATAGTAGAAACCATGAACTATCGACAACAATAGGGGGAGATAGACAGTACATATCAATACAGCAAAACATTGCTATCCATCCAATCCTTTTTCAAGGATCCACTGCTATATTGTTAATCAGTTCGAATTGCATATATATCCATGTTGTGAGTTACAATAAATATCTAAATGCGACGCGGCTATAGCATATTAATAGCGGGAGGAATTCTTCTAGTTGTAAGCGCAGGTATAATATTGCCATCTATTTATTCACTCAACTCTATCGCTGAATCCCTACCTACACAAATTTCTGCCAAAGACATACTCAAAAAAGCTCTCAATTTCAATCAAACCGCTGCCAAAGAATCTCTCAGAAGCATTGGTATAGATGTGGGATTGGCTTTTTTTGGGATATTAGTTGGTATCATTTTAATGGTTAACGGAATTATTGCCCTGGTTGGAGGAGCTGTTATACTCGTTTACGATAGAAGGAGGGATAAGCATAGCACCATCTCGAGATAAATGTAATTCATGCTGATACCAATACAATAAATCAATACATCAAATGTGATAGTTATTGATACGCACGAGACCACCCTTATGATGATTTTCTATTTTTTAGGCTTAAACGAGCAATTATAGCAGATGGTTTGTATTATGCCTAATAACTCATCACGAGGACTATTTATGTCCTAGCTCAAGCAACAGATTAACTCTGCCTAATGAGAGATCAAATGTCTAACCTGAAACAGTAATATTTGTTTCCTTAGCTGCTTAAAACTGTAATACGAATACTAAACATTTTACACATATACAGACTGAAATAACTAACTGCAGACCATATCTTTATCTTTATCTTGATATCTTCTTGCTCGTGCTCTTCAACATTCAAAATTCACATGATTTATTTCATAACCTATTCAAGTACTGTATCTTCCTGCGCTCCTGCTTCTAAACTAATCCTTTTCTTGAGGCATATAAGTAAACAGGATTCTAGCCAGAGATATATTGTAGAACGATCACATGGAATAGAGCCGGACTTAAGTAGAATATAACCTTATATTTTTTGGTATTTTATAGATCTAAAGAAATGTTTCAAGTTACTTTCCCATCAGGACGTAAGGTTGTACCAGCTTTAGTGGTAGTTGACATGCAGAACGGCTTTGTAAGCAAGGGTGGTTCATATGACAAATTAGGAATGAACACCTCAAATTACAGAGAGATAATACCGAGGCTTAAGGAATTAATCGAATTTTGTAGAAGTAACGAGATCCCTATCTTTTACACTGAAGCAGTTAAAGAGGCTAGTGGAATTGATGTTCTGACAAAGATCCATAATTTTCTACCAAAATCAAGACAAGAGCGACTCAAGTTTCCGATTTGTATCAGAGGTACGTGGGACGGGCTTACGATTGATGAACTAAAGCCTAAAGAAAATGATCCAATAGTTATCAAGCGTAGAGATTCTGCTTTTCAGGATACAGAATTTCGGGTCTGGCTTCAAAGCGAAGGCATTAACTTGCTAGTTTTTACAGGAATTGATACTTCAATTTGTGTAGAGACATCATTACGAGATGGATTTAACATAGGCTATGATGTTGCATTGATATCTGATGCCACGGCGTCAGGAAATAAGGAGCATTATAAGACCACACTACAAAGGGTAAGAGACTACTATGGATTAGTAATGAGTATAGACCGATTTAAAAAAGCGATTAATAATCTGGACAAGATAAGAAAAGGTGAACTAGACTTGCGTGATGTACCAAAAGAAAGATTGGATCGCATTCTTGAGGAATTTAACTTACTGGATCCTAGAACGTTTGCTCTCAGTAGCCAAACATAGAATCCTTTCACTTTTACACACGATAAAGCAAGTAGTCAATAGATTTTCCGGGAGGATATCGTCGTGCTGCTAATAACTTATGGCTGGCTGTAACGGATGGGATACAAGCAAGCCGGATAAATCAAAAGCTATTAACCTCTACAACAATCGTTATAAATAAAATATCTGATAGTTATGAAATCTACTAACCATTATATGTGCAGATTCCATGCCTAGATTGAAGCAAATAACATCGTTTTCAGCTATCTAGAATTTGCTCAATTAACTGAATGAAAAGTAAAGTTAATCAGGGCTTTCTTCGTGGACCAACTGTCTCTGGCTCTGTTACTTGCAGATCATTGAAGACTTCTGACACTCCTGGTACATTCCATGCTATTTGACCAGCCATGTCTCTTTCTTCATATGTTCTGACACTCCCTTTCAAAGTGATAACTGAATTGTTAATATATACGTCTATACGCGAGGCATCAAACTTATCATTTTTTCTCAGGCTACTGTTAACCTTGTTCTTTAATTGGTCATCACTTTTACGTCTATCCTCTATCTGAGATGAATCATATGGTTCATTGCCCCAATAATAACCAGAGTAATAATCTTCGGCTGGTTCCTTTCCAGAATCTGCTCTATTTTCTTTTTCTGTCACTCGATGCTCCATAAATACAACATTGAAGGATATATAATAATGATCTTCTATGATATGAACTGTCACTTCAAATATTGAATTCGAAGATAATGAGTCGAATATTTCAATTCCTCCCCTTATTGAGCTATTATTATAATAAAGATATTTGTAGTCTAGAGTAAGATTAACTTTAGCCAAGATGAAAACTATTATCTACAATTTATATCACAAATGATCTATCATAGGCTTGTGTTATTCATAATTTGAATACCAATGATAATGATGATACATCATATCTGTTTCACCACCTTAGATGTCAATCCAATATCACTTTGACTTATGACTGAACAATGACGACAACAATAACAATTCCGTGAATAAAAGTCAAAGCGTGACGCCTTCAATAATAGGCTAAATCCAATTGCGTAAGCCTATCTAGAAACTGGACTATAAATCTCTACGCTAGCAGAATTTTGATTTGTGACATATATATTGCCAGTAGGGCCTACTGCAATACCGCCAGGAGTATTCACAGACCACTTTGTAATAAACTTCCCATTGCTGTCGAATTTTTGTATTCTGTCATGACCATTGTCACATACATATATGTTGCCAGCTGAATCTAATGCTATACCAATTGGACGTGATAATTGACCATTAGCTGATCCTGTTGTTCCCCACTTTGTAATAAACTTCCCATTGCTGTCGAATTTTTGTATTCGATCATTTCCTGCATCAACTACATACAAATTATCTGCCTTGTCTGTAACAATATCAGCTGGAGTCATAAATTGACCATCGCCTGTCCCAGAATTTCCCCACTTTGTAATAAACTTCCCACTGCTGTCGAATTTCTGGATACGGTTATTTTCACCAAAATCGCCAACATATATGTTGCCAGCAGAATCTATTGCTAGGCCACCTGGGTTTATGAATTGACCATCTCCTAGACCTGTGGAACCCCAAGAAGTTATAAAAGTACCATTACTCGTAAATTTTTGTATTCCGTTTTGTGCATTGCCAAAATCGCTAACATAAACATTCCCTGAAGAATCTATTGCTAGGCCAGCAGGGTTAGTAAACAATCCATTGCCAAAACCTAGTTGCCCCCAAGAAGTTATAAAAGTACCATTACCTGTAAATTTTTGTATTCCGTTTTGTGCATTGCCAAAATCGCTCACATAAACATTCCCTGAAGAATCTACTGCAATATCCAGCGGTTGAGTGAATTTACCAAAGCCTGCACCCCTTGAGCCCCATTTTCCAACCATTGAATATTGTTGTCGTTGTTCTCCTTCTGCTGCTGCAAAAGCAGCAAAAGCCATATTAGAAGTCATTAAGCAACTCAACACTAGAAATAAGACAGTACTCATGCTAATTGAAGTCAATAAAGGATTTTTGTTTGACATACTGCAACAATGGGCAATATGCACATATATATACAATAAGCATTGTCATTGACAAAAAGAGTTATTTCAGATTATAGATGTAGACAAGCAATATCAAATGAAAAGAATAACATTTTTTCTTTTCTTTGTCTGTATTTTAATTTGCTGCCCCCGGTAATCTTTTAATATTATGCTATCGCTGTGATGCAGGTTTAATTAAGTTTAGTATTATTCAGATTGACCGATTAATTATGTGTTGTAATCTAGACCTGTATATTCTGCATGGAAAGTAGTCATCAAATCTTCTGTTCTATCTTTAACATATGTCTTAAATCGAAGATCAATATGCTTATAGGAGGACATGAGATGTAAGAAATCTATTCGAAACGTGCTTCTGTCTGCGCAGAATCGGTCACGTATTATATTATATGGTATCACGATAACACTATTTTTCTTTGTTATAGTTCAATCCTGTTTCATTGCATCGGTAGCAAATAGCTTAGGCGAGAGTAATATCAGTTCAAGCTTATTGTCTTCCTTGCCTAAACAGGGCCCAATAAAGAAACTTACATCCGCGCTTAATATCACAAAGCCATCTGTTAGTTCTGCCCCATTGCAACAAATACCAGCTAATGTGCAAGAAATTAGAGATATAGTCAATGCAACAGCTATTGATATTCGCAATACGATTAAGAAGATTGTTGGCGATATACGCAACGATTTATTACAAATTGGAATTACATTCGGAGAGATAGGATCTATTGTTATAGCACTAGTTGCTGTAATTGCTATAATTAGGCGTCCTTGGCTGGGTATAGATAAGGTACATTCACCACTGGTTAGAAGTATCGAATTGGCAGCATATGATATCAATGAC
Source organism: Thermoproteota archaeon (assembly GCA_046731995.1). Classification (GTDB taxonomy): domain Archaea; phylum Thermoproteota; class Nitrososphaeria; order Nitrososphaerales; family Nitrososphaeraceae; genus JAFAQB01. The sequence goes on from JBKPMB010000042.1 coordinate 7,620, forward strand.
TCTCGCATTCCCTTCAACTTAAGCACATTTAAGATAAGTTATAACATCAATACTATGGTAGTTAGAAACAAAGGATGGAAGGCTGCGAAGAATTGCAAGGGTGTATTAAAAATTGGCAATGATGAAGTGAAAGTGTATTGGTATGGATTTCTGCTGCCATCTCAGATGGAGGGAATGACGATCAACCCACATTCTATAGAATACCTAGATTTGTTTGCAATAATTGATGGGGATGTCGTAGAAGTTTTTAATAGTTTGTCTGAAAATATTTCCAAATTGAAAAGTTATGTAAACAATGACCCATCTCTTAGCCAAGCTCTGAGTGCTAGAATAGATATGATCTCCAACAAATATAAATCTGCAAAAGATATACCTCAAATAATTATACAACATACAAAGGATGGCTGGGTGATTAGTAGTAGAGAACCGGATTACTATAAGACAATGGAATCCGAGGACCAGCGGTCAATGATGGTAGAGAGCAGCATTTCTAAAGAAAGAACTAAAGAGATAACTAAGATCATAGTAACTTCGGAAAATGCTAATAGGTTACAAAAGCATATGACTATTCTAGCCAATCCTTCTGATCCTATAGGAGCTGCAATAAAATTTTAATTGTTATCTTATATTTGTTAACCGATCAAAATCGACAAAATTCAATTTTTAAAAAAGTTAGTTTGATGGATAATTACGCATAATTCTTAACGTCATAATACCAAATAAGCAAAAGAAGCATTTTCTATATATGGTAAAAAAGATGCAGTATATGGCATTGACTGTTCATGAATTCTTTGTTTTGTTATTATTTGACTAAACTTAAATAACAATGGGTTAATAGTCATTTCTTCCTCTTATGTCTACAGACATCTCAGCGACTTTACTAATTATCTCTGGTTTTTTATTATCAGTTTCTGCTATACAACGCTACGCGAATAACCTTATCATTCCTGGTGTAACAATCATGATGTTCATTGGGGTTATTTCAGTAATCGTTCCATTGTATAGTTCAGACTTTAAGAGTGTCTATGATTCTATCGTAGAAAAAGCTCCTGATTTGATATTATTGGTTATTATTCCACTTTTAATTTTCGAGTCAGCACGAAAGTTAAGACTAAAAGAAATTAAAAGTCAAATAATACCAATTGGATTCTTTGCTATAATTGGCGTCATCTTCACCATACTTCTAGTAGGAGTAGCTATAAGTGTTATTTTCAAAGTCCCAATTATCAATGGATTGCTTTTCGGATCTATAGTGGCTGCTACAGATGCAGCGGCTGTAGCTGCTATATTCAAGAGATTTCCAATACCTCACAGGCTTAATTTAATTATAGAAGGTGAGTCACTCTTCAACGATGCCACAGGCGTGATTTCTTTTAATGTTATAAAAGGAATAATCTTTTCTAATGTTGCATTTTCACTGATAAACACTTCTGTCTCATTTATTTGGTCGATGCTGGGAGCAGTTGCTCTTGGAAGTGCTATTGGATATGTTGGTGGCAAGGTGATAAATAGATGGCAAACTGACGATTATGTAAATTTCACTTTTTCAATTGCTCTAGCAATTGGAGGATATATTATAGGAGATCATATTCTGCATGTTTCTGGCGTAGTTACAACTGTTTTTATAGCTTTACTAATGTTAAGAACACATAAAGAAGCCATTACAAGAGTTGGACAACTATTTCACATATACTGGGACTACTTAGGATTTATTACAACTAGTTTCTTATTTTTTCTGATTGGGATTCCAGTGTTATCTTTGTTCTTATTACAATCTAGTGCATCGTTGGTCTTGATATTGATAGCCCCAATTGCTATAGTAATGATATCAAGGGTAGTTGTAGTCTATGGAGGAAGTATAATGTTACGTATAGGTAGAGTTCGTTTACCACTTGAATGGCAAAATATTCTCACTTTGGGAGGATTGAGGGGAGGAATTTGCGTAGCATTGGTATTGTCTCTTCCAGCAGAATATGAATTTAAAAACCTATTTGTTACTCTGACAATTTCGTTAATTGCAGTCAATCTCATAATAAATCCGATTCTTTTAGGTCGATATCTAAAGAAATCCAAAATCCCAGCTGATTAGCACTTTCGGTTATGAGTTTGGAGACATATAGGCGAAAAATATGGTGAAATGGTCGAGATCTCCTGCCTCTTTGTTATTTAGGCCGGTATGTATGTATGGTATGGTATGGCTTATTATTAATTTATTTATTTACATAATAATATGTGCTATCCAATCCTGAATTATATATTAATTAGAATAATTCACCCTCATATTCTATATCACTAAGATCTAGAGTATTGCTATACCCACTTTCTTTTAATTGATTAATTGTCTTAGTGGAAAAGTCAAATATTTTATTTGATATAGTATATTCATCATTTTTGCGATTTACTCTTATTATTTTACCTATTTCATATTGTCCTTCCAGTATATCTGAATATGTCCTAGGTCTAATTGCCATACCATGATTCATAGTCTTTCTGTTCAATATACTATTTATGATGTCATCTTTTACACCATTATCTTTTGCAACCTTGATTAACTCTCTTGCTAGATCCACATAATCCGATACCAGTAATAGAGCCTGCTGATCACTATAAGTTCTATCTGAATAGGTTATGTCTTCCCTTCTATTTATAACACCATCGCGGTCCCAGGGAATTGTGTCTTGCTTAGTTGGATGAACATTGATTATGCCAATATTCAACCTTGGAACAATGTGTTTAAAGCCCATTCTCTTAAGCCAATAACGCCTGTGCAGCACAACAACTTGTGTTAGTGGAGTATTGCTCATTATTCCACCATCCCAAAAGTATCGGATATTCTTCTCATAGCTAGAGGTATCGTCATTATAGCTTTCAACTTCTAAAGGAGTATATCCAAAATTAAGTGGTACTGATGCACTTGCAATAACCTGATCAGCTGTAATCCCATTATCGTATCTTATAATATGTCTGAACCCCACTTCCTTGCCATCTTCTTTAACAATATACTTTCCATACTCTGATTTTCTTAAACCATCTTCTTTTTCATAACTATCAAATGCTACGGTAGCTCCTTCTGCTACATCAACACTAACTAGGATGAGCCTTGGTTGAGTCAATGAATCTTTTTCATCAAAAGTTGTTGCTATTGGAAATTTTGCGAATCTTTCTAAGCTTCTCTTTAATGGACCGCTATCGAAGCGATACCATATGTTTTGAGGATCAAAAAATTTAGTATCTAGTTGTGGTGATAAAAAAGAGAAAGCAGTAGGTACTCCTGTAACTGCAAACTCCTTTGCCGAATAATATCGTCTTGCAGCCTCTCCTGTAGCTATGCAGCGGTTAATGTTGTAATGAAGGTAATCCCACCAATCTGTAAAACCGGGAATATTATCCAATGATGATTCCTTTGATAAATATTCCCAGAACTCATTTAGTCTTTCTGCAGAACCTTCCCATGTATTATTTTCCTTCACATAGCTTACAAGTACTGCAGAATTTATTGCACCAATAGAAGTTCCAGCAACAACATCTAATAATGGTTTACCTTTAAATCCTCTTTCATTATCGCTTTTACTGACCATTTCATACAATGCCTTGTATGCTCCTGCTTCATATGCTCCAAGCGAACCTCCACCTTGTAAGACTAATACTCTTTGAAAATCCGGTGCCTGTTCCATGTGTATGATCTAAATAAGTCGAACAAGATCTTATTATGTTTTGACTACAACTACTACTGCTACTCTTACTTGTTGATGTTTGGTGACCATATATTTATTGACGGTAATTACAAAAGTCACAGGTCAAGATTTCCTTATTTACAATTCAAGTATCCGCGATTTCTAAAAGACTGAATGGCTTAAATGATAAGGTCTCTATTGATTTATAATAATATAAAAGAATGCAACTGCTGAAAAGAAGAAGCCAATTCGTTAGAAAAAATGAAATGAATATGTTGAGTCTACCGCTTTAGTATCCCATCAGCACTACGATCAGGGTTTAAGATATGCTTATTGAGTTGCGTTGGTCATATTACCGCCGGCAGAACTAGTATTATTAAGTTTTTCTATCTTGCCAATACTAACTCCAGTAGCTGGATTAGTTATCTTACTCACTTGTACTCCTGTAGTGTTACCACCAGTATTGTTACCGCCAGTACTATTATTGGTCATGTTAGTTTGCGCATTTGCTTCCTTAAGAGTATAGAGTGCTGCTGTAGCTACCGCAGTCAATAAAGTTACTGCTGTTACTATGAAAATCATTTGTTTCTTTTGCATTAAATTGCCTATGTTAGAACAGTATATATGGGTTTTCGAATGTGCGGGGCTAGCTTCACACCAAATCAAAAATACAAGGTATGATACTTGCTAGAAGATTTTTTCTAGTCAATTACAACCCTCACTAAGTATCACTACATTAGATCGACCGACTACTACTGATACTGAATGTATGACAAAAACCATTGCAAAAAAAGTAAAATATTTACTGACAGAGCAAGGATGTAAGTGTGAAATATCAGCCAATTTATTTATGAAAAGCTTGATAATGCTAAATTTATGATACGGATTCATAAAACTGTGTGGCAGATGACTTTTTAAAAGGTGAAAAATTATGGAAGTTCGAGAAGCTAATTGTTTGGGCGTAGCAGCATGTACTAGATCAGGCCTATGAGAATACATTAACAAATGATGTTTTATTATTCTCTACTAAATCTCTCGCTTTTTTAGGTAACCTTTGAATATCCACATTGTTATTGCGTTCCTTAGCTATAATTATTTGATTTAGTGTTTGAGCCTTTGCAGGATACCAATATAATAGCTGATTTTGTCTATCCCATTCTATTTCTTTACTTGTTGCCCACACTCTAAATTCCGGTGAATAATGGAAATCATATGGAATATACATAATTGTAGGTGCATCTAGTATACTTCCTTCAAGAATTAATGTAGCATATGAGGATTTTGTATCGAAAAATAGTAGTATCGGTTTAGCTGAGCTGCATAGGGGATAAGGACGAGCCATCACGTCTATGTTTCTTGGGCTTCTGCCTGGTCCAAGCAAAGAGAAGTTTTCAAGGTTCCAATTATCTTTGCCATCCTTAGTGTTGTAGAGGTCGTAGTTCCAGTATGTAGAATTGAGAAGAAATGTTTCAATTTGCTTATAATGAAGATCGATGTAGTCACGAATCAGCTCTGCATCTTGAACTCCGCCAAACTCAGTCAGAAACGGCACAAGTTGACGCTTCTCTGCGGCTTTGACTAGTTGAGAAAATATATCACCCCATTGATGAACATATCTGTACATATTATCGGGGATCTTCAAAAATGATTGGGTGATGGCTATAGGATCATAATAATGAAATGAGAATACACCTCGCTGTCCTATCTTATCAAGTGACATATTATCAGAAGGAAGATGGCTAACTATTTGCTGTCCTGCTTGAGGATCTATATTTCCTTCAATCATGACATCACGCACAAAATTGAGATGAAGACTACGACGTATGTTAAAAGGAGTGGGACCTCTCTTTGATTTTTTTTCACTGCCTCCCTGAAAAGACATGGTCCAATCAACACGTGGCTCTAGAAATAAAAATATCTTGTCATCAAATTTCCTTATTTCGGATTCAACATTCTGATAATATTGATATAGAAAAGTCTCCTCAAATTGCTCAGCTGCAATGCCAGCAGGATGGGGTTCGTTGAAAGGTTCAATACCCAGAATGGCAGAATGTCCACTGCCATTGTTCAATGATCTAAAGAAGTTAACTGTCTGGCCTATAGTCTTCTCAAGATGAGTTCTTACCGGAAAATTTCGCAAGCCAAATTCTGTGTTAGTAAGATCGTTTTTCCAAAATGAGGAAAGAGTATGCTTTACTAGCTTGTTTAACATGTAAGCCGTCTGCCACTTCCTATCTCTGAGATTTGATGCCTTTGGCCGCTTATGTTCCTCATCTATTGCTAATGCCCAATCTGGGAATCCATCTCCACCAAAGACTTCGTGTGCAATATCTTGATGAAAATCTAAAAGAATGAACAAGTCTCGGCTGTACAATGCATCTATTATTTGGTTTACAAGGGTGAGGTACTTTCGTCCTGCAGTGGTAAGCTCATTTAAGTTTGGATTAGGCTCAGGTTCAATGGCTTTCCACGATATTAACAGTCGAATAATATTAAAGCCTAGTTTCTTTAGAAGGTCTAACTCTGGTTTGACCAATTCAATTTCTTCCTTTAAAATCGATTCGTCTATATTTTTCATCTGGAGAGGACTAATGGGAAGATAAGGTGGTAATTTGCTACGTGATGCAAAGTTTACTCCGCGAAAAAGAAGATACCTGCCTTCGGAATCATGGAGCCATGTGCCTTCTTTATATAAGCTGCGCGCATTCTTAACGATATTATTTGCGACTGTGCTAGTCAAGGTATTTTCAATATTGATTATCAATTGTACTTAAACTTATTTAGATATTCAATGAAATTACTAACGGAGAACAAAGTTTTTTATGTGATAGACAAAAGAAAGAAATTATAAATTATAAATCCGAAAAAACAATAGTGAAGACGCATACACATTCAGTTTCCTTAGATACCCTAAAAGCTAGTTATTGTAGCAATACTGAAAAACAACCCTTTCCTAGGCAGCGTGTTAATCAGCTGTCACTATGATTCGAGTGATTCATGAACGTAGTCTGGTCAGCTTCTTTCCTGTTATTCCAACAAATGCTATTTGTATACCGTTTATCATAAGGACTATAGCAACAGTTAACAACAATAAGATGAAACCAAACTTAGGATACGAAAATATAATCAGTGCTACTGCTACACATATGGCTCCTGTAGCTAGAGTAAAGAGCTTGGAAGGGCCACCGTAAGTAGTATTCTTCATGCCATCAATAATTCTTATGGCTCCTGTAGCTAAAAGACCAAAAGCAAGCATTAGTACATATAACTTACTAACATACGCTGGTGCAAAGTAGGCTGAACCAAAGAACACGACTATAGCTACTCCTATTCCTATGCTAATGAGCCTTGATGATCTCTTTAGCGCAGTAGCTCGTATTCCAACTATGATCCGTTCAATTCCAATTATAACGAATGCCGTTGATGCTAGGAAAATAAGTGTATAAGCTCCGAGGTGAACTGAGCCAAGTAAAATATATACAGATAATGCAATACATACCAACCCCACAATGACTTGGAAAATTCTTAACCATCTTGGGCTGATGATTTCTCCGGATGTCCTCACTCCTAATTCAGATCGCTCGGTTAAAGACACGGTGTATATTTATAGATATTGAAATGCAAAATAGATAGAAGATTATTCTAAAACTGTAAGAAATGGCTGCTCTGAGAGCTCGTCATATGGTAAAAGTTTCCGTGGCTAAAACAATACCATTTGAAGTTTTCACTATATCCCGACCTTGTAAAGTAGGGAAAATAGACAAGAACAAGCGTATGTGAAAAACGAAACTGGCTATAACAACGATAATGAATATTGCAATGATTATCAAAATTAAAACTCCAATTGTATTCATGTTAGCGATGTTAAATATTGCTTTTTAATAAGGCTTTATACAGGAGCTGCTAATGGTCAAGAATTCTCTTAATAAAAGATCTATAGTATTATTTGTGGTCTTCCTTATCTTGTGTTATCTGCTAATTAATTTCTTTAGTGATTCCATAGCTATGATTTGGCTACAAAGATAAAGTTAATCCATACACGTACAGGGTCCCTAGTTTAAGACAAAGATTTTAGTGTTCAAACATCTTGTCTATATTTATTAAAAACAAACAGCGGCGTGGTTGTAAAAGAGATCATAAAAAACTATAGATCCATTTTCGAAAATTATTGTGAGATATTTTCTAATTAATTCCCAAATTATTGATTCTCAGATTCCACGCCAATATCTCTTGACAAAGACCAGCTAAGTGCTATCCTTATTGCTACTACGACAGCTAGTGATAATAGTTCTGATGTTGATGGCGTCAATATTGTTTTTATGATGTCGCTACCTACTACTATGTCTAGTGCAAGAATCAGACCATTTCCTATATACCGCTTGATACTTGGCTCGTGTTTTGTTTGATCTAGTGGGGATCTTCGTATTGTTCTTAGAAACATAATAAATCCACGTATAATCGATATTGCTATAACTATTCCAGCAGCGATTTCAATTATGATTGTAAGATACTGTAGAAAAGGTCTGATCAAGCCTTCTACAGTCAGTTGAACTGATTCCATGTAGTGAGATCGTATCTTACTGCTTTATTATTTTAGTACTATTAAGGAGCAGAAGTTTGATATATACTACGGTCATAATGGTATAGTCAAGTAAGGAAAATATGTCTAGCGTATCTACATTTATGCAAATACTTCTTCTAATCTATGAAACTTATTTTTAGTGTTTTCATTATACATCAAGTATCTGATCACATGACGATTTTAAATTGAAATACTTGCAAGATAAAATATACAATTCATGCATTAATATAGTTATTTGGCTATTTTTAGCTACTTCAATTATTTATCATATTCAAAATCTAGATAATGATGGTATGTATGTTACAATTATATTACAAAAATCTGCTTATTTCCCGCTCATATCGAATATGTGTCTCCTATACATTTGTGATTACTATGACCTAGCATTAGGTTAGCTTTTGAAGGTCTAAAACTAAACCTTTTAGAGGAGCAGTCGATACTGATCAATAGGCTAATTCTAAATGAAGAAACTAGATATAATAGTTCATCGTGAGCGAGTTGGCAAAGTTAGCGATTCTCTTCGCAAAAACGATGTTGGTGGTTTGACATTTTATAACATCAGAGGCAGAGGCCGCTCAAAATATGAACCAGAACACGTTGGTACAGGTGTAATGGAATACACACCAGATTTTGGAGATTGGATAAAGGTTGAAGTACTAGTTGCAGATTCAAAAGTAAAGCAGATTGTAGACGATTTATTGCAGACAATGAGTAGAGGTTCATCCTCCGATGGCAAGATTTTCATCTATGATGTTGCAGAAGCTATTGACATAGGGACAAAGAAAACCGGTGATACTGCATTATAATAATATAATACTCTTCTATACAAAGTATCGTTAGTACGTTAAATAAACTATACTTCTACTTATATGGCAAGATGCTCCAATAAATAGATCTCTGAAATGTTAACATCATCATCACCATGAATAGCCGTCATCACTAGTACTCACCCTTGATAAAAGTACAGACATACTCATCTTCTATAAGAAATGATGATGATGTTGCTGATCCTACTTGAGCAAGAAATACAACTTTGACCACTGAAGATTTCGCTACACTCACAAGTTTTGTAATAACTTATATACTATTATTCTAGAAGAATACGATCCTATATTGGGTTAGATGACAGGGAGCCAACCTAGCATGACAACTAACAATTTTCATGGAGGTTACAAGGGTTTGGGGCTCATTTGCTACTACTATTCTCCGTAGTTTACTTTTCTCGAGACTTTAAGGTAATTATTATTTGATTTACGAACTAACGACAATGATTACTTACATACTTATCATAATATTATTCGTGCGAAAAAATTTAAAAACTCTAAAAACTAATGGAGTACCAATTCACAAGGAAAACTATTCACAATGAAATATCATAGATTTAACCGACGGGGAAGATATGACATGTTTGCTGTTCATACCTACTTGAAATCAAGGAAAAAACAGGATTACATGGTAAACACAGACAGGTCAAAAATGTTAGACTCAGGGTTCTTTGAGAACCAAGTGTGGGGTGCTCTTCATAAAGCTTGGAAAGGATATGTGATTGCAAAGAATAAAGATGAATATGAGAAAATGGAGCGTTATGCACGTATTATTCAAGAGTCCCAACATGACTTAGGACTACCAATTAGTTCATTTGATAATATAGGAAGGTCAGCAACAGGCTTTCTATGGGAACTCGCACAGAAGGAAGATAATGATAGTCAAGAACAACAAGAAGTAGCAGCAGAAGAAGAACACTATCTAGATGACACTCATTATGAACGGGAGAGATTCACTGATAAATATAGTGAATATTTTGAAGATGATGAGAATAAAGCTGAAAGGTTCACCGATGATTATCACGAAAATTTTACAGATTGACATTTTTGACATTAGAGCGTACTAGAACTCTAAGCCTGGCTACTACACATTTTTATTTTTATTTTATATCAATCGCTATAAATATGATTATGTTACAAAAACAAAACCTAAAAGAAAAGCAGCCTATCTTATAGTGATCTCACCTTATCATTAATCAGTAGGTTTACTTCATAGGATCAATTAGAATTAGGTAGTGTAATAGAAATAACACTATGCTTTAACCTTTGCCGAAGGTAATAATACAGAATAACTTTGTGAGCGGGGTTATCATTATTATTGTAAATTGGATTCTTCCTTAGTTAGTTGTAAAGATAAATGAATTGTTTCGTCTAACATTGAATGAGTACCACGCCTAAATCGCATCAACATCTCAGGAATTTCGTGGTCATAACCTCCAGGGATTTTAGGATCCTTATTGTTGGAGCCATCATTTTCCATTTCTGGAGCCATCAATTCTTCATATTCATGTATCAAACTATCCGCTCTTGACAATGAGGCCTTCAAAGATAATTGTACCTTCTTAAGGAATGCTATTTTGTGTTGTGAGAATTTAAGAGTATGGTGCTTGATATTATTCTTTTGGAAAATGAGGTCATAGTTGGAATAATTTTTGTCATATATTGTTGTTGTATGTTCTGCATCTGCATTATGAAATTCTATTTTTTCTTTATCTTCTGGTAAAGATAATTGGTGTTTGTACCTTCTAATCTCCTTTATCGAAATATTTTTGCTAATTATATTCTCTGCCATTGCTTCGTGACTAGTAGGCTCTAATCCAAGAAGTTCAATTGCATGAGACACCTTTAATTCGCCAGATTTTAGCCTATCCATTACATTTTGAGGAAGTTTTAGAAGTTGAAGTCTACTTGAAACGTATTGTTCGCTTTTCATTATCGCATCTGCCAAGTGAGTTACTCCTCCCCAGCCATAATCTATAACATATCTTTTGAATGCTTGCGCTTCCTCAATTGGATCCAACGTATTTCTCTGTACATTCTCGACGAGCTGAATTTCAAATGCATCTTTGTCTGACAAATCTTTGACCATTGCTGGTATAACTTTCCAATGTAATGATTTACACGCATAAAATCTTCGATGTCCAGCCACTATTTCAAATCCTTGATTGATAGGTCTGACAATGATGGGTTGGAGAAGGCTGTGCTTTTTAATGCTTAACGCCAACTCTTTAATGGATTGTTGTTGTAAAAAAGAATCATATTGTCTTATTTGAACCTGAGCAGGTCTAACAATATACAGTGGTAACCTTTCCTCAATAGTTGGAACGTCGATAGTCATTGTATAATGCGTCCTGTTATTGAAGTCGATAATGACAGGTTCGTGAATGGAGTCTGTCAGTATTTAATCCTCTATTCCCTATTGCTTCTGAGAATTGGAACGTTTTAGCACATTTGCCTACGTCAGAGATCAATGTATGGTTGGAACCGATAGGACTAGCTTCATTGATTTTGTTAGGAGCAATCACTACACCATTTTCGGAGCCGACCGCCGTGGCATAATCCGACAGAAGCACTGATATCACTGTGAAGTAAACTCCCACACGAAATTGTTCATTTTCTTGACCATTATATCAAGCAATTTAGCACAGTTATTTTAACGATGCTACATTCTATCCATAGTGCCTAACTGTTATTGATTATATCATATCCCTGTGTATATACATGAGAAATCTCTACAGCGTGTTAATTGATGTGTAGATCTGCTGTAGGAGATACATTACTCGACGTCTGGTGACTTTAGATTATTAATATGCAGATGGCAATAAGGCATTAGATTGCTAGCACATATGATCAAACCAATTATAGCTAAAGAGGAAAACAGCTGGCTCATAAATGCAGTAGATTAAAATTCATGTGAGTATATTGAAAAGTTTTCTTGTGTTGATCATTCTTGTGGCTCGCATATGGCAGTATTTCGAGCAATGGGATAAATCTTGTTTTAGAGCTAACCTATTGTGAATACGAATGACTTTGTAATATTTGCAGCCTGTTCATTTTCTATTTGGTAATGAAAAGTAGCGGTTGCTGTTGTTTTTCCAGCTGATATTGCTTGATATATTGTATCAGAAGATGGACCAGCTACTGAAACCTCTTGTCCAGAGTTTAATTTGAACGGTGGTGACGTCGCGGTACAGCCCTGTGTATGTTTTATCACCACGTTTCTCATAAATTGTGCCGATAAAGGTGACTGACATGCTCCTGCAGTAAACATTATCGTGCCTGGTGAATTATTGACTACTGTTGAAAATATTTCAAATTTGCTGCCAGCCTTTAACTTTAAAGGTGAAGGATGGATATCTTTGAGATCAACTCCTGCAGTGGCCGGATTAGAGGCCGACGAGTTTGTTTGAGTAGATTGGGAGTATGCGTATCGAATCTCTCCCGACGGAAAACCTAGGTTAGTAAAGGTAACAAGCATGATCAAGATGGGCAGTAATATAATACATTGTTTTGTTTACAAAGTTGCATCTGGGATGTCTTGCTTGTTACCCTCGTTGTACTATTTGTGCTTATCTATTACTATGAAACTGTGTTTTATTGTTCGTGTTGCATACATTGAGATCCGATGGCCTTTTCCTTAGGCCTTATGCCTTCGAACTGATAACCACCAGAACACTCAACATATGCTTACATGCATGAAGGCTTCGTTTTCTCACTACTATTATTATCTAAGGACCAAAGTCTCCTTTTGGAATCATTCTAATTCTTGATCCTTTTATTCCAACTGCAATGATCTCTATTCCTAGTATCAATAGTGCAACTCCTACTATGAAAGATAGAAATAGTGCACCTAGAGCTGGAGAGACCATTACAAAGAAGGACAAGACAATAGCTAAAGCACCTACACCTACTCTAGCTCCCTTTACCCAACCAGGACCCTCTTTTTGCCCTACGCCAGCTATGACATGTGAGATGCCAGCGAACAATAACCCAACTCCTGCAAAGATTATTGCAGCTACAGCGGTACCCCCAGGAAATGCCATAACTATGATACCAAAGATAAGCGCTAGTACTCCAAGCCCTACAGTACCCCAACGTGACTTGCCACCTTCAAATAATCCGCTTATGATTTTCTCAAGCCCAACAATAATCAAGATTATGCCTAGAATGTAAAAGATTGTTAATACTGTCCATCCTGGACGCACAAAGACTGCAATCGATAATATGATGGCTATTATACCTAATCCAATTTCAGCATAGCGTTTCCAACCAACCTGTCTTGTTTCGCTCAACTAGTAAAATATTACAATTCACTTCTATTTAACTAAATTGCGACTAGCTTCTTTAGAAGATTTCTATAAGATTAACTTGTGAATATATACAGTCTAACATTTGAATTAACTATTGAAGAGTTACAAATCTTCCTTGTCTTACAGATGTAAGTTGACCATATTCCATCAAAAGACATCCTTTCATTATGTATTACTGCCTTGTATACTAACATGGCAATTTCACAGAAAATTACGCGCAATGCATAAACTAAAAAGTGCAAAAAAAAACAAAATTCCTGTATGCAAATCAAGATTATGTGTCGGTCCGCGATCTTGTAAAGAAGGTCCAAAATGTGGCGATACTCTTTTCCACATTATAATCTATTGAAGTCTGCCAATTCCTCAGGCTCAATTGATAAGTATAACCTGCCACATTATACTCTCATGACGACATGGTGGTTTGGTACATATAACGAATATATCAAAAACTTTGAAAAGATAGTTCAACTACAGCAAGACTACATTAGAAATCTAGAACATATGAGTCACTTGTATAATGAACTTATTAAGAACGTTGATCGGCTAAATGAGCTTTATAATAAGTACATAGCTAGCTTCGAGAAATTGAGCACATTATATGAACAACAATTTCAGAATATGCAAAGAATGAGCCAAAAATGGCTCGACCTTTTTTCAAAACCATGGGAACAATACCAAAGTGAAAAGCATACGGATTGAGTTCATTTATAAGTTCTTGTTAATTAATTCTGGGGCGTATCCTCCCAAAAAATAGTCATGATCAAGTTACCCGCAAAACTAAGCAATCTTTACAGTATGCCGACTTGATGTCATCGCCAAGCTTAAGCAAGGCGACTTTGGAATTACCACACGTACTAGCAAATTGCCTCATTATTTGTTATTTATTTTAAATCTTTAATTTTATAATTATAATACAGTCTACAGTTAGTTATGAGGTATCAATACTCCTAACTGCTAGAGAGTAATCGTGCTTTCATTTGCTGAAACTCTTCTTCTGAGAGTATACCTTGTTGTTTGAGATTAGCTAATTTCTCAAGTTCTTGGACAACATCTTTCTTAGGCCCTTGTGATTGGCTTGTTGCCTGAGCTGCTTGCATTTGTGCTGCTTGCGCTTGAGCTTGAGCAGCCTGAGCTTGGGCTTGAGCTTGATTTAACTGCGCCTGCTGAGCTTGGGCTTTTTGCATTGATTCGAATTGCTTTTTAGCAGCATGATGTCCTACTACAGCAGCTGTAGCTCCTCCTGCTATCATTCCACCAACTACAGGTCTTCTCCTAAACATATCCTTGTCTTTCTCCTGAAACCCATATATCTTTATCTAGCAAACTATTTCAAGTGTATATATGATTAGGCTCGTCCCGAAAACAGGACTTAGTTATAATGAAAATACCATTGTCTTGTACTCAAGAATGCTGCAACCATCGAAGAAGATTATTAACTAAAGTTCACTTCATTCACATTTTTAATGAAAAAGATTAAATTTGAATTCTAGGCAGGAGCTTGTACATGTCTCTTGCAGACAACAAACGAATTGTTCAGGAGTTCCTTGAGGAAACTTATAACAGAGGCAATATGAAAAACACCGATAGATTTGTTACTCCTGATTTCGTATATCATGCTCGTGGAGAGGATGTTGAAGGAATCGAATCCTATAATGAATGGGTTTCCTCGGATCGTAGTATATTTCCTGATATCAAAATTACAATCGTAGATAGCATAGCAGAGTCTGGTAAGGTTGCTTCAGCTTTTATTGTAGAAGGTACACAGGAAAAGGAATTTCGTGGCATTCCTGCTACTCATAAGAAATTTGAAACTGTAGGGATGAATATATTTCATTTTCAAGATAACAAGATCAAGGAAGGGTGGGTAGTAGTTGATGGGCTTACTGCAGCACTACATCTTGGTGCTGTTAAGGCATTATCTTCGGAGGCTGACTAGAAAACATATTTTGTCTATTAAAAAACTCTAGATAAACAAACTTGCTGACTATGCAGTGGCATTCAGAATCCATTAAACTCACATCATCGAATTTTCAGAAAGATATTGACTCCATATATTCTCTTGAAATTATGAATATGACTTTTCTTCTTACGCCAAGCTAAAATGAACTTTTGCAATAAATGACTTTGTTTTTTCTTTGCTTGTCTGCGATATAGTACTACCTCTATAGATGGTCTGTGTTATGCTCACATGCCCATGCAGTATGGGAGAATGTTGGCAAGTACATAGATATAATATATTGTCAAGTTAATAGGGCCGAATTTCCTTTCATAAAGTATATTAATTCCATATAATTCTTGAAGGTTATTATGAGAGGTAGATGGGCTTCAGCAGCTCTAGGAGCAGGTATAGCCAGACATCGTGCGGGACGAGAGATGGAAGAACAACAAGGAGCATTCGATTCTCAAATGGATCAAGCACAAAGACAAATAGAAGCACAGCAAAGGCAAATCGAAATGCTGCAACAACAAAAAGTACAACAACAACCTCAATCACAGCAGGAAGACCACTTTCAGAAGTTGAAAAAGTATGGTGAGCTCAGACAACAAGGAATAATAACGGAAGAAGAATTTCAAAAACTCAAGGCAGACTTGTTATCAAAGATATAAGCCAAGCCAAGTAGTAGAAGAAGAACGATTGATTGCTTTAACTATAATTTTATAAGCTCTACCAAGCTATAGAGAACTGAATCATTTAAAATAGATTTTTTATAACGCTTTGAAAATTTATTAGTTAGATTCCTCTCGATCTAGATGCTTTTACCGCTTCACATTATCAAATTCATTGTTACTATTTTACACGCATAAGTCAATTAGCACATCCGTTTGTGAACATCTCAAGGATTGTATAATCCCATCTTTTATACCTAATAATGATCATCAAACAGTTCAGCTGGTTCTTCTATATTCGACATGTGTGATAAAAATGAGGCTTAGAGGAGGAGACAGCACTGCTACCATTCAAAATACATCTAAATAATTTTGTCCAAATGGCTAGATAATATAATTATAATCCGATGACAATAATATAATACAGGTAGTGAAAGTTAAGTGATGTTATTATATGAGTTGATTTGATTTGATTTTAAAATGTCGATTCTGAATTGACGTGTTCGAAGTTACTAGAAGTTTGGTAACTTCGCGCACTTTAATCACTTAGTCAATACAGACATATCACTTAGAGTCCATGCCTCCTTGATTTTGTCTCCATCAAAATGAAAGATCTCGACTCCTTGAGTCTCAAACTTCTTATGAGTGGCAGGAAAGTCAGCAAAGTCCTTTTCATGTGTAGCTGTTAAGGTCCACCTAAGGGCAACCTTGTTTTGTTCTCCAAGAGCATCTACTATTGTGATCCTCATATCTGGAAATGCTGACAGATCTTCAGCTACCCACTTTTTGAATTCCTCAAGACTCTTAATCTCTTCACCCATTCCATGATAAATTATATCAGGTGTAACGAAGTTCTTTGCCATCTCAGTTTTCCGTGCATTAAATATTTCTTCTACAAACGTTCGAGCTATTGTTTTTTGTTGTGTTTCAGACATGTCCTATAATGATCATATGTGTTACCATTAAGGTTTACTATTTGTTTATTGAAATTTTGCTTAGTCAAAATCCGGAAAAGTTATTATAATCTTTGCTCAAAGAAAGCTGCAGCTACCAAAAGATTAGATATACCACGCCCTCATGTTATAACTTGTATTGACCAAAAAACCATTAGATATCAATATCAAATTATGTTTTGCATGTTATCATACAATAATACCTGACTTCATCTAATTCATTCGCGGTACGGAACTACATAGACCATAACAAGAGAACCTGTCGTATATGTCCTAAAGATATTCACTGTTAATGCGTCTGTATCTCATCATCTCAGTATCGCGCGCCATACCATGATCCCTACGATTACGGCCACTATCAATCCCACAATTCCTATGATTATAAGCGCACCTGATCCTCTAGTGTACTTCCCCATATTTTAGCAAGATTGTGTTGCTATATAAAGATCATCCAAGATAGTGGTAGTATGGAACATAACAGAGTCGAGTTTTGCGGATCCCGTTATCATCTTTTTTACGTCAAAAATACAAAAATAGAGCGAAAAAATATTTTTAGCAATATCTTTATCGAAGTTAATACATCAAAATATACTGCCGTAATATTTATAATTTTGAGATAACTGTGTGAATTATATTACCAAATAATGGAAACCACATCTAAGCTTAGCGACTTTGAAAACAGCATCTATTTGAATAAAATTTCCAAGTACGTAAGAGATCTAAAGTCTACCACTGATACTGTACTTTTCGTACGGCAGATGCTGTCTTTAAGTGAACTATTAAGCAGCTTTCATAGGAATTTAGATGATTCATTCCCAGCTATTGATGAAAACATACAGGATCCTACCTATTTTATAGCTGCCTACTTCGATACAAAAAATATAGCCGACGCATTGTGGATATATAGTATAGTAAGGTCGTTAACTAGGTATATTCTTCTCTCAGATAGATTCTATGAAACTGGAAATGATAGATATGCTTTGCTTGCAAAACAAGTGCGTAAATCAGTAAGTGAACTTATACAATCCCGA
>JBKPMB010000043.1:0-29107 GCA_046731995.1 Thermoproteota archaeon
AGCAGATGAAATTGACAATTCTCGGGGCAAAAAGCTTGAGGATAAATTTGTTTCATGGTTAAATGCAAAGTTAAGGAATAATGACTGCAAAGCACAAGTTAAAATTGCAATCGAAATGAAATGACAATAAATATTGCATAAGCGAAGTCAAAAGATGATCTTAATTTAGTTATTAATATGAGATGTTGAGTAGCTCTATCTATTCATTTAGTTGAAAATAAAAGACTTGTCTTGTCTGAGCGAGTTGCCAACACATTTACTTTAAAAATTGTATCACCTTTATATTTTTTGAAAAAATTGACAAACAACGTTTAATTATTTTTATATTCCCGGTATTTGTATTACATATGCCTGTTCTACCAATTGACTCTGGACGGTATGGAAGCAGTGAAATAAAGCAAATATTTGAAGAAGAAAACCGACTACATTATCAGCTTGAATTGGAGGCCGCGGTAGCAATGGCACAAGCTAAAATTAAAATTATACCTTCTGATGCTTCTGACGAAATCGTAAAAGTGACGAAATCTGGCAGGATTAGAGTTGACAGGATTAAGGAATTAGAGCAAATTAGTGATCACGATACAGCAGCATTAGTAGAGGCCTTAAGTGAACAATGTTCAGATAAAACAAAGCCATGGATCCATTACGGTCTGACAAGTAATGATGTTGTAGACACAGCTACTTCAATGCAACTGAGAGATGCGTTAAATATTGTCGAGCCTAAAATTATCAAATTGGCAATTGCTCTGGCAAACAGAGCGATAGAATTTCGAAGCCAACCGGCTGTGGGAAGAACTCATGGCCAACATTCAAGTATCATGTCCTTTGGATTAAAATTTGCAGTATGGGCATTAGAACTCGCAAAACATATTGAGAGAATTGAAGAGGGTAGAAAGCGATTTTTGCTTTGCAAAACTCTAGGAGTTGTTGGAACAGGTTCTTTGATGGGGGAGAGCGCCCTGGAGGTTCAGAGGCAAGTTGCTAGCTACCTGAGTCTTCATGCTGTTGATGCTGCTACTCAGGTTATTCCTCGTGAAAGATATGCAGAGGTACAATTTTTGATTGCACTGATAGGTTCTACACTTGATAAAATTGCTATTGAAATTAGGAACCTGCAAAGGACTGAAATAGGTGAAGTTGCAGAGCCATTTCGAAAAGGTCAAATGGGAAGTAGTGCGGTTCCTGTTAAGCGCAATCCAATCAAAAGCGAAAGGATTTCGTCGCTTGCAAGGATTCTACGTTCTGAAGTTGATGTGGCAATGGAAAATATCCCATTGTGGCATGAGAGAGATTTATCAAATTCGGCAAATGAACGCTTCATTATTCCTATGTCTATGATTATATTAGATGAGATGCTGAATTTAATGATTAATATTATTTCGGAACTGACAATAAATATAGAAAGAATTACTTCAAACCTTGACATGACGAAAGGTCAAATCTATGCGGAATTTGTTCTGGAGGCATTAATTAAAAAGGGAATCCCTAGATTAGAAGCATACAGAAATATACAGAGAATTGCTTTTTTATCACATGAAAATAGACAGTATTTTTACGAAGCTATAACGAAGGATTCTACTATCTCTCAAGTCTTATCGTCCGAGGAGCTGAAATCAATATTTGATGCAAGAAATCATCTTTCTGCATCCACGAAAATTATTGATAATGTATCTAAAATAGTCGAAGGTATACACAAAAGCTTTTTTCATCAGGGGATATAAAACTTTTTATTATTTTAAGACTTATCTGCAAGGCTATATGTACAATATTAAAAGAGAATTTCATTAAATTTTTAATTCATCTATCTGTTAGTAACTGAGAGCAACTGAGAGCATTGCAATATAACTCCTTTTATGTATGTTCACACATATATATAAATGGGAATAAAATGGATCAAGGAGAGCCAGGCGTAGATTATAATGACAGTAATTTGAACCCTCTTGTGTGCGATTTGTGTAAAAGAACATTTGACAGCCTAGATAAACTAGGTGAACACCAAAAAGTAGAGCATGATATGTAATCACTAATAAGTACATAGTTATAAAATTAAAAATAAATAAATAAGTATTTCTTTAGGAATATTTCTTCTATATATGTTTGGCATAGGCTACTATCAAATTGTGAAATTACTTGTTGCGTTAATAGACTGCTACTTTGTTGCATCTATTTGGTAACTGTTGATTTAGCGACAGAATATTTGGATTTTGTATGCTGTACGTGGACCACGAGATTGTGTAAGTTCCATTTTCAAACATCCATTAGCATATACGTGTGGAATCTTTGTACTTGGCCAGCAGTTCAAAAATATCAAGAAAAATTCGCCTATGTCAAGGATCTATTATGAAATGGGTGATAACTCGATGCTAAAGTTATCATGGGTTATTTGGTAAAGTTGATAGGTCAGGTCACGATTGTATGCATAAGTTGGTCTATTCTAAAAAGTTAAAGTTAGAGGTCGAAATTGAAGTTGACGTTCCACTTGATATTATCGAAGACATGAATAGAATTAAAGTAGTTGAAGATGGCCTACGACTAAGTATTTCCAAAGGCCTATATGAGCAAGGAGTTTCCTTTAGGATAAACAAAATTCATTCTAATCTAACGTGATTATACATGGCATATAATGTACAGAACCACCCAGAGTACTCTCCTTATATTGCTTATACAATATAACTGCATGTTTATACTCTCCGACTAATCTATGACCTATGCTGATAGCAAGATAATTTAAGCTATCGATATAACTGCTGATTGAGCCTCATAAATATTTCATACCCAAGCAAATTATGCGCTTAGCATCATCTGACTTGTACAAAGTAAACCTTTAATTGTGATTAAAAATCCAATTTATTTGGATTAGAGACTCTATAATATGGTTGCTTTCTTTCTACAACAGCTTAACAGTATTTTCGGGCCTGGCGGAGGATCTGATTCTAGCTCCAATCCTCTTACCTATATTCTTTGGTTCGCGCCCATTTTCGTTTTAATGATTTATGGTCAGAAGCTTCAATCATGGATGATTCTTGGCGACATTTCAAAATCCTTGGCCAAACTAAAATCAATGAAAGAAATATCCCGTAAAGAAGCAATAGACTACATAAAAACATCAGTCAAATCCTCAGTCGATCCAAGTGAAAAAATAGACAAGTTTCTTGAATATTTTGCAATTATGCCTGTAGATCTTGATCCAAGTGGAATCATCGGGAAGCTAGATCATATAATGAGGACCAAAGATGAAAGAATCCGCAATGAAATTAAAAGAATGGCAGATGGAATTAGTGATACCGATACTTCGCGTATTGAAAATATTCTTGAAGCGGCAACTGCTCTAAATATGATTTACAAAGTTGTAAGACATTTTTACCTCATGGGTAAGCGGACTACAAACATGTTTGTGCTAGTACAATTGCAAATGGTGATGCCCCTGCTGTTACAAGAAGCTGAGGCACTGCAAAATGGAATAAGTGCATTTAAAAACGGCCAACCCATAGGAGATAGCATAGGTCCAATGATTGTTGGAAAAATGATGATTGGGAAGGAAAAGAAGCTAATTGCCAGAGAAACTCTTTACACTGAGGATGAATATCGTGGTAGAAGGTTATA
Source organism: Thermoproteota archaeon (assembly GCA_046731995.1). GTDB lineage: Archaea > Thermoproteota > Nitrososphaeria > Nitrososphaerales > Nitrososphaeraceae > JAFAQB01. The sequence continues at coordinate 3,604 of JBKPMB010000043.1, forward strand.
TCTGCTCAAGGCAGAAGGACCTGGTGGGGCAGTAGGTAGACCTGGGGAAGGAGTTCAACGATTGGCTGGGGAGATGGGTTTGAAAATTGATGTCATAATAATGATAGATGCAGCATTAAAATTGGAAGGTGAAAAGACTGGGACCGTTGCTGAAGGTATCGGTGCTGCCATAGGAGGCATAGGAGTTGAGAGATATCAGATTGAAGATATCGCAACAAGGTTTAACATTCCTGTTTATGCCGTCATAGTGAAGGAATCTATCCAAGATGCAATATCCATTATGCGTAAAGAAATTTCTGATTCGTTTGATAAAGTAAGCACTGCGGTACTTAAACTAATTGATGACAAGACTGTTGTAGGACAATCCGTTTTGGTTATTGGCGTAGGAAATACTTTGGGAGTTGCACAGTAGAATTTGTGGTTTCCATTTAGGAAGAATAAGAAAAATAAATCCCCAATAATTTATTCTGTTGAAACATGCGAGAGCTGCGGACTCATGACCAGGAGAAATTTTGAATTCAATGACTATGTTTACAAGAGAAGCACTACCTGTAAGAAATGCTCTGGAATAGTTATGATAACTTCGATTTACGGTGAGTATCCGTCAGAGAAACAAGAAAAAATGTCATAGATCTATTGGTCGTAGGATCAACATTGAAAAATGATATTTGAAATGGCAGTAGTAAATTGCAGAACTACAATGTGATGATGTCAACAGAACTATCCAAGGGAATGAATGTGTGTTCAGCTTGAGCAACTGTTTTCCCATTTCCTTCTACAAGAATAGGATATGCATGGATATTTCTTCTCTTAATTAAGAATTCTATATATTGATGAGCTTTTTTCTCCTCATATTTATCAAGTAGCCATCTAAGGGCAAATGGCAGTGTCCTAAACCTGTTCCAAACCTCGGTAAGAAATTCATCAACCTCTTTGTCTTTAGTGGGCTTGCGAGAAGTTATGCCAAAAATGTTGCGAATTTTGCCTTCATGCACAACTCCTTGACCATCCTTCGTTGTTACGAAGGGCTCGATTGCATACGCTTGATTAGCAGCAAGATTAAACGATGAACCAATAGTCCATATATTTGGTATCGATCTGCCTGCGTGGATAGTATATTGCTCTAATGAATGACCACTGAGATTCTGAATGGGTCTAAACCCTTGTTTTGAGATTGTAGCTTCAATCACTCTTCCTATATCGCTTGCTTTCATATCGCTCTTTGCTATTCGTATTGCTTCGCTTAATGCACTCTCAGCTGATTTTGCTAATGGGTCATATTTCGGATCGTAGCAAATAGTTACGGCGGTATCAGCAATATATCCTTGGATATGAACGCCTATATCTATCTTTAAGACATCTGTCTCATTTACAGCAATACTGTCGTTTGGTTCTGCAGTATAATGTGCGGCTATATCGTTCAAACTAACGTTAACCGGGAATGCGGGTGCCGCCCCTCTCTCTCTGATTTCGGATTCTATTGACTCACAAATTTCGAATAATGTTGAGCCGATATGATTTTTCCTTCGAGCATTTTCGCGTACTTCCGCTGCTATTTTTCCTGCCTTCTGGTAACAATCAAGGAGAAAATTCATGTGGTAAAATCTTGTTGAAGCAGGCGATATATAATGGTGTTCTAAAACGAAACTTAATTATACCGAAAAATGATCTCTCTACCAAGTCCTTTTTATTTGATTATATCGTGGGGTCGTTGTCTAGCTTGGTATGATGCCAGCCTTGGGCGCTGGAGGCCGCCGGTTCAAATCCGGCCGACCCCATCACGTTCTTAAGATGGATTCGAATAGCGAAAGTCTTGCATTGTAATACTGTAGTTGATCCAATCGATCATCTAGGATTCTATAAAAATGTGATTCTCAAAGATGCATAATATCTAACAAGCAAAAAACGATAGCTAGCGAAGCAGTATTAACTTGTACATTTAGGGTATGTTAGAGCACTGTTGAGACCATTAATTATTAAGCTAGCGAATTTTATATATACCTTGAAACGTTAAATTAATGTGTTAGTATAGATTCAAGGTCTATTCAGGTCTTTGGAATTGGATCTACTTCGAGAAGAGGAATTAGGACAGTGGAGAAGGACACACTATTCCCGCGAAATCACTATATCACTTAATGGCATTGAGGTAATTATTATGGGTTGGGTTTCTTCAATCCGCGACCACGGGAATATCAGATTCATCATGGTAAGAGACAGATACGGCGACACACAAGTAGTCGCAAAGAAAACCGAATGCACTGAACCATTACTTGAACAAATAGGACAAGTAAGAGAACATAGCACGCTAGCAATCCGAGGAAAGGTTCAATCTCAAGAAAAGGCGCCTAATGGTGCGGAGGTTATCCCAGCAGAATTGAAGGTGTTTTCTATAGCAAAGAAAGCAGCTCCGTTTCTGGTTAAAAGTAAAATATCGTCTGTTGGCATTGATACGAGGTTGAATCTGAGGGCTGTGGATCTTCGTAGAAATATTCTGCAGAGCATTTTCCATATTCGACATTCTACCTTGAATGCCGTCAGGGAATTTCTTGAAATGCAAGGATTTATGGAGACAAATACTCCTAAAATAATTGCTACTGCTACCGAGGGCGGCGCAACATTGTTCCCAATATTTTACTATGACAGAGAGGCATTTTTGGCACAGAGTCCGCAGTTGTATAAGGAGCAATTGACTATGGCATTTGAGAATGTATATGAAATAGGTCAAATTTTTAGAGCAGAGCCTTCTCGTACTAACAGACATCTTTCAGAAGCAACGTCTATTGATGTTGAAGAGGCATTTGTTGATTACAATGATGTAATGACGTTGCTTGAGAAAATGATATTGCATATTGTTAATTCACTTTGTGAAAGAAACAAAAGTGACTTACTTGAGCTCGGTCTTGACCAACCGCATATTAAATTACCGCTTCCAAGATATTCTTATTCTACTATAATAGATGAATTACAAAGTAATGGTCAGAGCATCAGATGGGGAGATGATCTTTCCCCACAGATTATGAAAGACATATTAAATAATACAATGAACGGATTTTACTTTATCATTGACTGGCCTACTGCTATAAAACCATTTTATGTAAAGCCAAAGCCTACAGGACTTGGAAACATATGTGAATCATTTGATTTGATGTATGGCAGTTTAGAGGTATCGTCAGGCAGTACAAGAATAAATAGAAAGGATGATTTATTAGAAAGAATGAAGAAGCAAGGATTGAATACACAAGCATTCGATTATCATCTTAGAGTATTTGATTATGGCATTCCGCCACATGCAGGCTTTGGTGTCGGTCTAGAACGGTTACTAATGGCTGTTACAAAGATTGAAAATATTCGAGACGTAGCTTTCTATCCGCGCGACATAGATAGGTTAACTCCATAAGAAAAAGATGTAGTTGTGAGATATATGGAAAACTAGGGAGAAAAATGTCTTATGGTATCAAGAGATGAGATAAAACATCTGGGATGGCTTTCAAGACTAGAATTAACAGAAGAAGAGATTTCTAAATATGCTCTCCAAATAGAGAAAATAATAGGATACCTTGATAAATTGGATAGTATATCGTTGTCTGAAATTGAATCTATACGTTCGAAGAAAAATATTGATGAATTAAGAAAAGACCGGATTGAACCATTCGAAGGAGATCCACTACACGGTTCCAAATATAGGAAAGATGGTTTTATAAAGGGCCCGAGGTTGAGCTAAATTGGTAAAAAATCTATGCAGTCTTACTGCAGAGCAAATCGTCAGAGGTGTCATGAATCAAGAGTTTTCTGCAGAAGAATATATTTATCAGATTCTAGAAAGAATAGAAAAAGTTGATGATAAGATTAATGCATTTATAATTGTAGATGGCAACGGAGCATTAGAAAAAGCACGCCTCATAGATAAAAAAGTCCGCAATGGAGAACATGCAAAAGATCTAGGATCTCTTGCAGGTGTCGCAATAGGGATCAAAGATAACATATGCACAAAGGGATTAAGAACTACTTGTGCATCAAAAATGCTCCAAGATTATGTTCCTCCCTATGACGCAACCGTTGTAAAGAAATTGAAAGACGATGGTGCAATTGTAGTGGGAAAATTAAATCTTGATGAATTTGCAATGGGATCCACTACGGAATTCAGTATGTATGGCTCAACTCGCAATCCATGGAATACAAGCTATGTTCCTGGAGGTTCATCAGGCGGCAGTGGCGCAAGCGTTGCAGCATCAGAATGTGCTATCTCACTTGGCTCTGATACTGGAGGATCGGTGAGATGTCCTGCTAGTTTTTGTTCTGTAGTGGGTCTAAAGCCTACTTATGGTCGAGTTAGCAGATTTGGTCTTATCTCATACGCAAATAGCTTAGAGCAGATTGGACCGATAGGTAAGACCGTCTCAGATGTTGTGATGGTTATGAATTCCATTTCTGGTGTGGATAATAATGATCAAACTACAGTTGATGGTGATACACCAAAATATTCACTCCACTCTGATGGAAATATCCGTGTAGGATTGCTGAAAGAAATGGTCGAAGGAGCCGACCCTGAGATTTCAAAATGTGTTTATTCAGCAATGGATTTGTTTTCAAACTTAGGCTATAGATGTGAAGAAACATCGATGAAGTCTATTGAATATGCTCTTGCTTCATACTACACTATAGCAATGGCAGAATCTAGTAGCAACCTTGCTAGATATGACAATATTCGCTATGGGTTTGATCTAAGTCCTGATAGCTATGAGTGGAATGCGTATTTTGCCAAAGTTAGGAGCAACTTTGGTCAAGAGGTCAAAAGGAGAATAATAACTGGATCATACGTCTTATCATCAGGATATTATGGAAAATATTATCTGAAAGCTCAAAAGGTTAGGGCTATATTAAAACAAGAGATAGTATCCTTATTAAAGACGTTTGACGTTTTGATAGGGCCTACGATGCCAGTTTTGCCTTTCAAATTTGGTGAGAAAATAGATGACCCGTTAAAGATGTATATGATTGATATCGATACAGTTATAGCTAACCTTACAGGTATACCATCGATATCGATCCCAGCTGGGTTTAGTAAAAATCTTCCTATAGGCCTGCAGATAATGGCGGGTGAATTTCAGGAACAAATATTGTTTAATGCGGCATTATTGTTTGAAAGCTCAGCTAATGTCCAAAGGAGCCCGGACCTATAGTATGGTATCAGGCATAAAAATTGGTCTTGAAATTCACTGTCAGCTCACATATCTTCAGAGCAAGTTGTTTTGTCCATGTTATAGTGATTATCGTTTTAAGAGTCCTAATTCAAATACATGTCCAATTTGCTGTGGACATCCGGGAACACTTCCACTTCTAAACAAAGATGCACTAGAACATGCAAGTCTATTATCAAATGCACTGGGCTGCAAAATCCCAAATGAGATAATCTTCTATAGAAAGAATTATTTTTATCCTGATCTTCCCAAAAATTTTCAGCTGACACAGTATAATGCATATGGAACCACAAGTATAGGTGTAGGCGGAAAACTAGAGTATGACATCGACACTACTAAGAGTGCTAGGATTAGAAGGATTCAACTTGAAGAAGATCCCGGAAGACTAGTTTATGAAGACAATAGTATGGGTAGCAACAGCTTTTATACTCTAATAGATTATAATAGAGCTGGGGTTTCGCTTGTGGAGATTGTTACGGAGCCAGATTTTACTACCCCCAAAGACGTTAGAATTTTTTTAAATAAAATTACGTCTATTGTTGAACACTTGAGAATATGTGATACCAGATTGGAAGGTGCAGTTAGGTGTGATGCGAATGTTTCCATTGGCGAAGGAAAAAAAGTTGAAATAAAAAATATTGGATCATTTAAAGAAGTAGAAAAGGCTCTAAGTTATGAGATCACCAGGCAAAAAACAATGTCATCTCGTGAGATCGAAATCAAAGCAGAAACGCGCCACTGGGATGATGCAAGAAAAATAACTAAACAGGCTAGAGTTAAAGAAACAGAGGAAGATTATAGATATTTCCCAGAACCTGACATCCCCACAATAGTATTAGAGAATTCATTTCTGTTGGCACTCAAGAGAAAAATGCCGGAACTTCCAGATGAACGAAGGAGGCGATTTATTACTGCTTATGAACTTGGTGATCATGTATCTCAGGTACTAATTGACAACAAAGATCTTGCTGATTTCTTTGAATCCGCAATCGCTATCTATCCATCGCCAAAAGCTATTGCAAACTGGATTATTTCGGATCTGATTAAATTCATTAATGCAGATGATCATAATCGATCGGAACGAAATCATGACGGGAGCGCCTCCATCTCTGAATTAAAAATAGAGGCAAAACACATAGCTGAATTGGCAATGCTAGTCGATCAGAATATAATAAGTAGAACCACTGCAAAAGAGTTCATTAATCAAATGATCAAGACTGGAGAAATGCCATCACAGTTATTACAAAAGACTAATGCTACTAAAATAGATGATAAAAGCATAATCTTGGATGCTATAGAGACAGTGTTTAGAGATGAGAAGTCAGCAGTAAATGATGCACGACAAAATTCCAAAGCTACTAATTTCTTGCTTGGCAAGATTATGCATTTAACAAAAGGAAAAGTAGACCCCAAAATTGCACTTGATTTGATAAACAAGAAATTATTTGAATCTGCTTAATATTATATTTATATATCTATAACGTGGTTTGAGTCTTTTTTCTACTGATACTTTCAATTTGCTCTAAGCATTGCACAACCATGGGCAGGAATGTACCTATATCAGTTACAACGCCTATTGCCTGACTAGTCCCTCTATCGAGAAGCTTCGTAACGACTGGCTGGCTTATATCAACAGCAATGACCTTTACTGATGCAGGCAGCATATTCCCCACTGCGATAGAATGTAGCATGGTGGATAACATCAATACCATTTTTGCATCTTTTAGTAGATGTTTGTACTTCCTTTGTGCTTCTACTATGTCCGTGACAACATCTGGAATAGGGCCATCATCTCTAATGGATCCTGCTAAAACTAACGGCACGTGGTTAATTATACATTCATACATTACGCCACTTCTCAAGATCCCTTTTTGAACCATTGCTTTCAAAGATCCTGCTTTAAATATTTCGTTAATCGCTTGCATATGGTTTCTATGGCCTCTTATTGCAAGCGTGCCATCCTCAACATGCATTCCTAATGATGTTCCCATCAGTGCGTTTTCAATGTCATGAACCGCAAGTGCATTTCCTGCCAATAGCCCATGTACATATTTCATTTGAACCAATTTTGCAAGGGATGCGGATGCGCCGGAATGAACAAGTACTGGTCCAGAAACTACAATTATTTTCCCACCCGTCATGGCAGTATTGTAAATGTCGTTCGCAACCTTCCGAGCAATCTGCAGCGTTGGTCTCTCGCTAGAACTAGTGCTGCTCATGAATTGGAAAATATCAATACCTTCGCGAGGACGCTCTTGCGGGATCACTCTAACTCCGCGCTCTCCTACAACTATCAAATCCCCTTTTTTTATATCTCGTATCATTTTACATCTGGCCGTTTTTTTCTCAGCGTTTAATACTATGCATTTATCCATCATGATATTCTCTACATCAATCCACGAATTATTGTAGTATACCTGTGTTGGATTGTTAGTTGTACTGTAAAAGTTATCAGGCATTAGCATATCTTTAACCGCCCGTTCAATCATAACTTGCTGAATAGTTATGGGCTGTGCTCCTTCTCTATAAGCTGATTCTAATAGTTCGTAAAGATGTTGTTGGTTCTTACCCCTAAGCAATAGACGAGCGTAGCTAGATTCTTTCTTCCTTTTTCCAACAGTAAATTCAAGAACCTGAAAATCACCCTTAAGATCCATTACCTTGTCAAAGATCCTAGTCAATATCATAGAATCTATGAGGTGACCTTTTACTTCAATTTCTTGCTCATATTTTTTTGCTATCAACAACTATAGCAATTCTCGATATTTTGTTACTTAAATTTTAATTATTATATTGGAAGTGATAGTTTACCACAATATTCTTCCATATTTTTTTCCGTCTTGATCTTTGTAAGGATCTCATTCTTGGTTTCTTCACTAAACCATTGAGCAATTGATTTTGCAACACCGTTTCTATCACAAAGAGCTATTAAATATCCATTGGTTTCTTTAACCACGGCAAATAAGTTCTCTTCCCCGACCGGTTCCCACTTATTATCCTTATTGTCTTTTAATGCTAACGCAGGCAAAGCATGGCCTGTATATCGACTTAAAAGATCTTGCGCAGCCTTCACACGTTTCTCGCCTATCTTTAGGGCAGAAAAATATTGCATAGTATGATCTTATTTTCTCAAATATACATTAAAGTATTTGGTTGCAATGATGTGATCACGTGCTAATATGTGTAGTAGGGTTTTGTCTGCAGCAGAATTGTAAAAATGAGCGAGCAATTTACGGGAGTATCCTTGTTTAGCATATCTTCTAGCTTGCAATACCATCTCTATCTTGTCTATTCTGTGAACAAATCGAGCAACTTGTGTTTTGTTCAATATGTATTCCCTCCATATTTTAATGTAATTTGAGCGAATGTTTAAGGGCAATCTGCATAAAATTGAGTTTATTGCTTTTCTTTCTTGCGATAACTTGCGTTTTTTGTTAATCTCTTCAGGCATATAATCGCCTGTTATGGCTTCGGCGAGATCATGAAGGATTACCATTTTCATGACTCTTTCGGTATCCAACCCTAGCATATCTGACAGAACCATGCCTATTGCACACATTGAAAATGTATGGTCTGCCACTGATTCAGGGTTGTTTATGTGGACCTTTGATATCCATCCAGCTCTCTTCACAGACTTAAGTTGCAAAATATATTGAAAAAACATAGTTAGTGAGTCTTGTTTTTTTATTGTAGTCATTAGATTTCACTTATGCAGAATATGATTACTTCATATTTTTATTTTTGCGCCGAGCTAGTTTAAATCTATAATCTGGAGTTGAGAAGTGTGTTCATATTTCTGTTGCAAGGCCAAAAGGAATCTTGCAGCTGACCAGCTTTTCAAAGTCAGATAATCAACAAAATAAACGAGAATACTCGTTGCTATGGCCATAATCGCCGTAGCAATTATGATCAGTGCTACATTGCGTATCTGACTCATATGTGTCGGGAGTCTAATAACGATGTATATACTACATTTAAAGTTTGTTTAATACATTTTAAGATCGCCAAGGTATATCATCTACCCCTATGCGCTTGTTTACCAATCTGGCCACCACAAAAAGCAGATCTGAAAGTCTATTTAAATAGATTAAGATTGCTGGATTTATTGTTTGACTCTTAGAGAGCGCAGCAACAGCAGTTTCCGCTCTTCTAGCGACACTCCTGCTTATGTGTACAACAGACGATTCTACGCTTCCGCCAGGCAAGATAAAAAACTTAATTGGTGAAAGTTCTACTTCAAATTTATCGATGATCTGTTCTAAATAGGAAGCCATGTTCTCGGCAACCCGTGGCGTATGAGCTTCATTCTCCACAATTGCCGTCGGGTCAGCTAAATCGGAGCCGATGATAAACAGATCGTTTTGAACTTTTATAAGAAGATCTATCAAATCAAAAAATAGATCCCTATTTTTTTTACTTAATACCGAAATGATTAAACCAATGTTTGAATTCAGCTCATCTATCGAGCCGTAAGCAATTATTCTCAGATCACTTTTTGATACGCGCCTACCACCAATAAGCCCAGTTTCGCCTTTATCTCCTGTTTTAGTATAGATTTTCACATGTTGCATTGAACTATTATTGATTTAAAAATAACTGCTAACAAAGAATTAATTTTTGCCAAGGTGGGAAAGTAACTTAGAATTTCCTCTGCAAATAAGGACGCATCCCATTTGAGTTACATGTGAAATCAATCAAAAGGAAATGCAAGAAAAGTTTTTCTATTAATCGCGTAAGACAACAAGAAATTCGATACACCAATCTCAGTAAGAGTGTACCTCGGATTTGTGTTCTCGCAAATATTTCTTTTTCTTGAAGCGCTCATTGCATTTCTCACATTTAAAGGGCCTTTCGAATTCCATAAGAAAGCGTTTCTTTCTTTCTTCCGCATTCTCTTCAATAGAGCTAGGTTCAGTAGCGGCTGTTTTGATCATAACCAATTATAATGAAAAATATTTTTAAGTTTATATAGCTTAAGTAAGATACTTCTTCTAAAGTTCTAATAGTTAGATAACTAATAGATAGTATCTGGATTTATCTCGATGAATGGCTGATTTATAAATCAATGAGACAAGGTTATATAGGAATTACCTAGGTATGTTAGACACGTGCCGTCGTAGCTCAGCCTGGGAGAGCACTCGACCTGAGATGTTCAGGAGTGAAGCTGAAGACCGAGCTGTCGTGAGCTCAAATCTCACCGACGGCATTGATCTTCGTATTTAGAGAAATAGTAAAAAATCCCCTAATCTTATTGAATATGAAGATGCTTTTTCAAGCGTTATATCGAGTATTTTGCACCCATAAAGAATCATTTTCTTTTCGAATGTACAATGAATTCAATTTTAAGGAATACAATAAATGCTCTAGGTGTGGCAAAACCTTAAGGTATCTAAGAGGCTTTGATGAAGACATTAGAGGTTAATTAGCCGTATATGTTTAGAATTAATCTACAAATTCTGATTATTATATGGTGGATAGGTGCAGCTGTCGCTGCTGGCAGCTTGTTGATTCATATATATGAATTATATGTAATAGTTGGTATACTTGGTTGGAGTGTAGTTTTAATAACTACTGCATTGATAGTATACGAAATAAAGATTATAAAACAAGAGGACAAAAGGCGAGAAATGGCAGAAAAATGAGCCTATGTATTTTCTCCCTTTCCACCTTGTTCTTCAATGACTACCAAAGTAACTGTTGATGTAATTCCTGGTATCTTTCTTATTTTGTTTGTTATAGTATGGTTCATTGTCTCAGTATTGTCTGACTTTACTTTGACAAATATGTCGTGAACACCATATGTTCCTCTTACTTCTTTTACATCTGGTAACTTTGCTATTTCCGTTATGATCTTCTCTTCTGATCCTAGAGTGCAGTTAACTAAGATATAGGAAGTTGGCATTTTGTGACACACACTACATTTACTGAGTATTTTAGTCTTTTCTGTGGATAATTTAAAATAGCTAGGCAGTGTCCTGCTCTATATGGACATGCAAGAGAATAATACTTACATCTTATAGCCAACAATGCATATTGTAAAAATTCTTGGCTTGTTTAATTCCATTTGTGAAGACATTTGACCTTGCTGGCATTCGTTTCGTAGTTGAAGAATATTTATCTATGACAACAAGGAGCAGAACATCATGCGAATGCCTATTAAAGATGATAACTATTTTGCAAAGAATGTCAACCTTGCTTTTGAAAATCTAAAATCGGTCTATCTTGAAGCGATCAAACCTTATCTTCTATCGAAAAAAGTTGATGTAATGTTAGGAGATGGCAGTATTACTCAATCTTGTACCTTCGAGCCAGAGAAAGTCAGATCTTTCTTTCAATGTCTGGTTGACTCACTTAAGGGATGGACTGCAACAGGTATTCTAGCTTCTAACACTGATGACTTGCATCGTATTTACTGCCAATTTACACAGGAAGTTGATAAGTATTACTTAAATGGATATTTCGGAATTCAATTTCATGCTCTACTATATTATAGGACGGACAAGCGCGTTATCCAGATCCAAAGAGAATTGGCCGACATTATGGATAAGGCAAATGAGATGTTCAAGCTAATAAGCGAGAGAGGGAATGATATAGTACATAAAGAACTAGAAAATACAGGTCATGCAGAAATTGGATTTGAAGAATTATTCATTAAATTGTTTGAAGATAAGAATCTGTTTGAACAGTTAGAAGAAAAAGCGCTATCAATCGAAGATGGGTTCCCTGAATTCAAAAAAATGCATAATAGAAAGATTGATCTATTTGCAGAATTGGATAAACTAGTTATTAAATTGTACCAAATCTCTCCAGTTTTAATGGATTATGATAAATTAATGCAAGGAGAGGAGGGTGTGGTAACCTACTTTGATATCGAAACAGTAAAAAACAAGAAAACTAAAGAAAGAGATTCATTTATCGATACTAAAAGAATAGATAGCCAATTAACAGAAAAGGTCACTCATAAACTCAATGAAATGGCAACAATATTGCACGGAATATCTCACTATAATCAATCATAAGGTACAAGGGTAGTAGAAAATACATTAATACATACACAAACTGCAATAATTAATCAATATTCTATTAATTGTGTTTATAAGGAAACTTTCAGGATTTCATATTAACGTTTACTTAGAATGATATCTCACACCGATGTGGTTATGCGAAAGTGCCGAATGCACTTTTTGGCTTATTTTAGTAGTATTAGCAACCCGGGTGTGTTCGATTTTTCTCATCATATTATGGTGATCTTCTATTGTTAGATATATCAGCAATTCAATACAAAATTATAATTAAGGTATAACACGATACATTACAGTATTCTTCATGAATCGCCAGAGCACACCACGCACTGATGAATTACATAGGATCCCGATCCTTGAAGATATTCTTAGAGCAAAGGATCTATTAAATGGATTTGTCAGAAAAACTCCTTTGCATAGATCTGATACGTTTTCCAAGCTTGCGGGAACCAATATCTTTCTTAAACTTGAATCTCTTCAAAGAACCGGCTCTTTTAAAGTTCGAGGAGCACTTGTTAAAGTAAATACATTATCGGAAGAGCAGAAAAAATATGGTGTAATTGCCGCATCTGCTGGCAATCATGCTCAAGGAGTAGCATATGCTGCATCAATAAACAATATACCCTGTACAATCATAATGCCGCAAAATGCATCACCAGCTAAAGTAGCTGCTACAAAATCGTATAGAGCAAAGGTGATTCTGCAGGGATCGGATTATGAGGAAGCATGGAATATCGCACAAGAAATCGCCAAGAATGAGGGCAAAACAATAATTCATGCTTTTGATGACGACAGGGTAATATCAGGACAAGGAACAATTGGTATAGAACTGTTGGAGGATCTTCCTGAAGTTGATCGCATATATTTACCAATAGGTGGAGGTGGTCTAGCAGCTGGTATCGCAATTGCAATCAAGTCAAAAAAACCCAGGGTTAAAATCATTGGCGTAGAATCAAAAGCTTTTCCCGCTATGAAAGAATCCCTTGCGAAGGGACATATGCAAAGAATAAAGTCTGGATATACTATCGCTGATGGAATTTCCGTGAAATATCCTGGCAAGCTGACATATGAAATAGCTAACAAATACCTAGATGATATAACAGTGGTAGACGACTACTCAATAGTTAAAACTATGTTTTTGCTGATGGAAAGGGCTAAACTAGTTATAGAGCCTGCTGGGGCTGCTAGCCTAGCATATCTGCTTTCAAATCCTAGTCTAAGTAAGAATGAAAATGTAGTATCATTGCTTTCAGGCGGAAACGTAGATATGTACTTACTTGGGCAAGTGGTTGCAAAGGGACTTGCTCAAATGGGCAGAATGCTTAAAATTTTCATCCAATTGCCAGACAAGCCAGGGGCATTGAAGACAGTAGTAGATTGTATTGCAGAGCAAAGCGTAAATATTGTTCAAGTTGAACATGATAGGTTAAGCCCTAATATCTCTGCTGGAACAGCAGGAGTATATCTAAGTCTTGAGATGGAAGACGAAAATCATGCAGAACGTTTAATTCAGTTTTTGGATAAAAAGAATATAGAATTTAGGGTAGTCATTTGATGCACATTTATTTCATATAAATTAACATTGTATAACCAATATAATTTAGGTTTGGCTTTGATATCGCCAATGTGCATAAATATTTAATATTTTTAACCGCTAGTTGTTTAGATGCAGTGGTGCCCTTATGTTCATAGAACCTTTTTACATGCTATCGATATTATGTTTATTATATAGGTGAAATAATTCAGGCGTAATAATGATAATCTTTTTACATGTTAGTAAGTTTGTACCATTATTCAAGATTCACAACTAGTATAGATTTGATATACTATATATCTGAAATCCTGCTATGTCTAACAATTTGTGTAATGGTATTCAAAGAGAGAAACTAGCGTTTCAATGTAAAATATATCGTAATTAATGCTGTTTATTCTATATCATTGATAGTTCCTTAGTGTTTCCGCAATCCAAGTGACATCATCCTTTGTTTTTGCAAGGTGACCGATTTTTACGCAATCTCTGATATCCTTTGACTTCATCTTTGACCATACTGTTTCCGCAGTTGCTATAGCTATTTCCCTAGATATGCCCTCACGGCAAAGCAAGTGCACAGCTACTTCCTGAAATGCCTCATATTTATACTGCTTAAAGTGCAGAACCATAAACCTTGATAACAGAGGAGTTAACATCTGATCGGTGCTATTGCTAGTTGCAAATATCCAAGTCTTTAGTTGTGTATTACGAGTTTTTTTAAATTTTGTCTCGACAATGATACCTGTTTCCATTAAGCTAAGCAGAGCCGTTTGATCCTTTATTGGCATGTGTTCGATTTCATCTATGACCAGATAGCGAGGTCGCTTTTGAAATAGATAATCCATCATCCCAGATTTTGTACTATGACTCCCAAGCGTAAAGTATGAACGCTCTAGTCTCATGCATGATAACATAAAAAGTGTCTTAGCGGATGCTGGTGGTCCAACCAACAATATATGCACAGGTTTTTCGGATGAAAACGACAAATTGAATAACCTTTTGACATCATTATATCCTATGATCCCATCAAAAAGCTGTTCATATTTAGTTAGAGTAGTTTTCTGTTGAGAACCTAAAACCAAAATTTTTTCTTCTTCTTCCACTTTCTTTTCACCACAAGTACCCCAATAAAATGATATATAGAATTTGATTGAGTCACTGATATAGATGTTTTATGTTCTTTAGTATGATTGTAAATTGTAAATTATAATGGATCAGAAATTGGAGTAAATAGCTATGAGACCTATGGTTAAGTTACAGCTATATATCTTGTACACTCTTGTATCGTTATCCTCAATGATACCAAATCTTAAGGGATTTTTTAGTCTACTGGCTCCAATAAGTACAAATACAAATTCCTATATCGATTGAGATGTTTACTGGAGAGATTTTGTAAGTGATACAATGTTAAGGTGTATTTGTAGATAGATAAATTACTGACCAGGTTATTTATAAATGGTCATATATCCATAGTGCTGCCTTATACCTTATTTCTTGTGGCTGCTCATGTATATCAATGAAATACACATTAAATCATTTTTCCAAATAATCTTCATGATGTGTTCTCTTGTCACATCTACAAATCTAGAATCGAATATCTGCAGTTGATATTGACTATGACAATACTACATAATTATCATTTGTTACCATAAAACCCAAAAATTTACTATTATTTCTGTATACCTGAGCAGTAATTGTTAAATTAGTTCTTTGCCATTTACTTATGACTATTCTATGAACATTTATTCCGAAGATAGGCCTTGGGGAAGATTTGAAAAGTTTCATGAAAATGAACATTGCACTGTAAAACTTATCTATGTTAATCCAAACTCTAGGCTAAGTCTTCAGTATCATAAAGAAAGGTGGGAGTTCTGGAAGATTATAAAGGGTACCGCACATGTGCAGCTAGACGACAAGTTCTTTACTCTTAAAGAGGGCGAAAATATAGTAATTCCAAAAGAGGCAAAACATAGAGTAAACGCTCACAAAAATGAGTGCATTATACTTGAAATATCGTATGGCAGATTTGATGAGAATGATATAGTTAGACTTGAAGATGACTATCAGAGAACAGTTTCTAATACCTCCATTTCTTAGTAAACATTTTAGTTTTGGTTTGTTTGTGCAGCAGAATAAATTAACATAATATGCCTCCTCCCTTTTTGATTAAAATTGCTTCTATGAGCTAATCGTCATAGGCTTCCGCCCTAATCTGGCCACTTTTTTAGTATTTTATTCTCAAAAATGGCATACATATATTATTAAACCAGGTGGTTTAACGAAATACAAATAAGGCCCTATACGTGCTCTACCGTTATGAGCGCAAGTAAAAAGCCACACATGAACTTAGTGGTTATAGGTCATGTAGATAATGGTAAATCAACTATTGTAGGTCATCTGATGGTGGATATGGGGGTCATTGACCAAAGAACCATTGATTCATATGCTAAGGAATCAGAAGCAACTGGAAAAGGTGATACTTTCAAGTATGCATGGGTTCTAGATAGTATTAAGGATGAAAGGGATAGAGGCATAACTATTGATCTTGCTTTTCAGAAATTTGAGACTCAAAAGTTCTTTTACACCTTAATTGATGCGCCTGGGCATAGAGATTTTATTAAGAACATGATCACAGGAGCATCTGAAGCAGATGTAGCTATACTAGTGGTTTCAGTCAAACCAGGTGAAACAGAAGCAGCAACTGAACCTGGGGGACAAGCAAGAGAACATGCATTTCTTGCAAGAACACTGGGAGTATCTCAAATGGTAGTTGCACTTAATAAGATGGATGATGTAGCGTATTCTGAAGCACGATATAAGGAAGTAAAAGATACTGTAGAGAAAATGTTAAAGTTAGTTGGTTATAATACAAGTAAGGTAAATTTCATTCCAACTTCAGGATGGAAAGGCGATAATCTAGTCAAGAAATCTGAGAATATGCCATGGTACAAGGGTTCAACTATTGCTGCAGCCCTTGATGCATTTGAGGCGCCAGAAAAACCAATTGGCAAACCGCTAAGAATCCCAATTCAAGACGTATATTCAATTACTGGCGTTGGTACGGTACCAGTTGGAAGGGTGGAAACCGGTAAGATCAAAACAAATGAGAAGGTAATAGTGATGCCCGCAGGCGTTAATGGAGAAGTCAAGTCCATTGAAACTCATCACACGCAGATGGACTCGGCAGAAGCAGGCGATAACATAGGTTTCAATCTTAGGGGTGTAGATAGAAAAGCTATAAAGCGTGGCGATGTTATAGGCCCTACTGATAATGCTCCTACTGTAGCAAAGGAATTTGAGGCACAGATTATTGTAATTCATCACCCTACTGCTATGGCTCCAGGATATACACCAGTCCTTCATGCACACACAGCTCAAGTTGCAGCAACGCTTTCTGAGTTCATTGCCAAGATTGATCCAAAAACAGGTGGAACGGTAGAGGAAAAACCAAAGTTCTTGAAGACAGGAGACGCAGCAATAGTGAGGATAAAACCGGTAAGGCCACTTGCGATTGAGACATTCAAGGAGTTCCCAGAAATTGGAAGGTTTGCCTTAAGGGATATGGGCACTACGATTGCAGCAGGAGTAGTAAAGGCAATAACGGAAAAGTATGATCCTGGCAAGAAGTGAATGTGTGAGCAAGCAATATGCCACAAGAAGCTAGAATAAAGCTAACAAGTACCAATCTTTTGACCCTCGAAGGCGTATGCTCAGAGATTAAAGGTATTGGAGAGAAGAATGGTATTAAGCTGAAGGGTCCCCATCCTCTGCCAACAAAAAAAATGAAGGTTGTTACTAGAAAATCCCCCTGTGGACAGGGCACAAATACATGGGATAAATATGAACTTCGGGTCCATAGGCGAGTCATAGATCTAGGTGCTGATGATAGAGCTATCAGACAGCTGATGAGATTGAAGATACCTGACGATGTTTATATTGAGGTATCTCTTACTCAATAACTATATCGTACTTTGTCATCAAGGTTGTTTTTGAGCTATGGTAGTTAGCTTATTTTGAATTCTAAGATCGCATTATCTGTTTGAATTGTTTCATGTAGTTAGTACTTTTGCGTGCCGCCTGACACCTTTTGGTCTGATTTTGTTGTCGTTTTTGAACATGCGCATGCAATTTCTAATATCGTGGTATATTGATAAATATTCTTAGCATGTGGATTCTTTTTAATCTTATTAGGCCAAAACGGCAGAGAATATTCCTTTAAGGTTACTTATGAATTGCAGCTGCATGTTAGTTATTGACTGCAATGATGGGTATTGTTTTGATAGCTGTTAGTAAGCGCAAACAGCAGATCACATATCTTCATAACCATACTAAGATCTCCTCCTCTCTTTGTAGTATCAACTGTAAATTTACTCTAATATATTGACTAATTCGGTCATATCGTGACAAAGCTCTATTTGAACCAAACCCAATGCTATGTACGGTCTCTATTGCTAAGCAGGGAAAATTACACTCTTGGCTTGTTTCTTTTACGTCTCTCAGCTTTGGCGTACTTTTTACTTCCGGATCTCTTTGCGCTATATGCATGGGTTCTGTTTTTGTTGTTTCTGGTCATTATATACATCAAGCAAAATTAAGAGAGAAATATATATGCTATCTGGTATTATTAACTCTGATATATGCACCCATTCCTCAACTATTTTCAACATTACTTGATTTATCATAAATAACATCTTGCAGCCATAGTTGAATATCTGGTAGCGTAAAGTTACACATGACAAGTACCGTAAGGTACTTATTCAAATCTCGAACCATAAACCATTGTAGGTAGACCAGTAGTCCATTAGTCCATTATGTTAGATATGAACAGGCTTTCACTTTTAGCTTCTCATTTCTTTGGATATTCTCTGTTGCTTTATTACCTAACTACCTTTTTTATTTAGATATTGTTCATACCTTGGAGGAAGATAAAATACCTTTTCGGGTCGTATTTTTAGGATTATTCTTTTTATATTCGGCGAGTGTCCTGGGTACCTATCCGCATTAAGATATTTCTTGGCGAGTTTGTCAATATGTTCGTCCGCCCCATTGCGGGTTTGCTCTACGACTTGTCCTCTTATTGTTACCATGCTGTAAGGATTTTCATCGTCTATCAGCGATATGGAGACTCTCGGATCTCTAGATACGTTTTTATGTTTTATTCTGCCCTTGGCAGTATTTATAAGAATAGTATTATTATCTGTGACATCGATCCAAACAGGCGAAACTTGTGGTGAACCATCCTTCATTAATGTCCCCAAGAATGCAAAATTTTTTTTCTTAATGATTTTAGCCACAGGTTCCATAATCTTTTCATTGATTTCACTCATACACTGAGTTGGTTTGAGTCTCTAATAATTCTATCAATAGTACCACTCTTATACGATCTAACTGTAAGATAATAGTGGTAATAAGAACAATTCTTCGCTTAGCATAACAAAAAATATTATATGTATTTTCTCTACCATCTCTGGTTTAATAAGATTAAAAAGAATTAACGCTATGCTGCAAATATTGGTTATTATATAAGTGTATAATAGTATTCTATCCCCTTTGGTCCAAATCCTCTGACTCTTTTAATTTTTCCATTTCTTGTAAGTTTGAGGATAGCGTAAAGTATCCTTCTCTTGTTACAAACATTATCCATCTCCTTTTCAATTTGCTTTGTGGTAGCTCTGCCACCGTAATAATTTTTTATTAGCAAATATACTGACTCAATTAATTTCTCTCCTGAGATGGATCGCTCCACTTCCGGCTGAAGATTATAAAGCTTCATGTACATTTTAATAGAAGATTCAGATTAAAATAATCCAGACACTATTATTTGACTAAGGTATAGATGAAAATTTACCTGTTCACTGAAATCATTTCGCTGTATGTGATTAGCTTTTTGCATCCAAATTGGCAAATTGCTTGAAGTTGTATGATTTTAAGAGCCAATACACGAGGTATAAAGGAAATGAAAAGGTACAATAACGTTGGTGATGAATATTATTAACATGTTTTCAATGCAAAAAGCAAAGGAGAAACTGGCAGATTGTAACGTGCTATTAAAATATATGAGTTTCCTCCAAAATAATGGATTTTCGGATTATGGAAAAGGTCAAATTATGGGACAAATCGCTCTGCTAAGAGAATATCTTGAAGATGGAGTAGAAGAAAAGGAGAGAGAAAAAGAAGAATCCAAAGATAATATTGTTTTTTCTGAGAATAAAACGTACAAGGATAAGAAAGGAGTAGAACAACAGCTTGTAACGACAAAAGATAGTAAGGTGTATGAACAAGCGGGTGAAAAGATTGCAGAAACAATATTTCGTAGAGGGGTTTCTAATCTTCAGAATAACAATAGTGGTAACAATAATAACAATAATAATAAATCTAGCCTTCTAAAAGGAGTCGAGAACATTATCGACAAAGCAAGAGATATCAGAATATTAGAGTAACTATATATCTGCAACAGTGTAAAACAAACTCTTTTTAAGAGACTAGACATAACTTATAGCAGTTGTTTTTTTTTGTACTAAATTTGCGTTATTATATAGCATTTGAAAGTATTTCTATGAAATCGCTTGTATAAGCTTTAGGAAAGGTCACTCTTACACTGCCTGTTTTTACTTATTAAATTAAAGTATTTTTTGCCTTACGGCTTGCTTAGATCATTTTTGTGACGTTTATTTGCACGCCTTACGTTCTGTTTCAAATCAATTATGCTTTTTGTATAGAAGATGGCACTTACTATTATTCCGCCTGCAACAGAAGGACCAACAACAGCAGCATAGCTTAAGCCTAGTAGTGGAGGAAGGTTGAATATGTTGTTATTGTTACTTTTGTTAACTTGGCTTACTTCCGCCGTAGCCGGATTGGCAGGGTAAGACGATTGGCCAACTTTTGGACTAGATGTTATAACAGCGAGAGAATTGCCTCGCTGTTCCGCTAACCATATATTCCCTTTAAGATCTGCTGTAACCCATTGAACAATAGGAGTCTGATTTGGTATAGTCAGTTCTTTACTTGTCCCAGTACGTGGATCTATGACTGCAATTTTGTTAATTGTGTGTTCAGCAATCCATAGGTTACGATAACTGCTATCCATCGCCATACCAAAAGGAAGCCCGTTTGGATCGAGACTAGGAAAATCTTTGAATGTCTTGAGCAAGGGATTAAAGATAGACACGGTGTGACCGTCATGCTGAGAAATATAAATATTGCCTGTTATAGGATCTGCAAATAATGCAGTAGGGCTTTTGAGCGTACTATTATCCTCATTACCACGACCTCTAGTAGGAGCATATTCAGTAATTTTGTTTTTATTTGATGGATCTATATTGGCTATTTTTCCTACTCCTTCTGCTACCCATATCTGTCCGGATATTTGATCTGCAATAATCCCAAATGGTTGAGCATTAGCGGTGGGTAATGTAAAGGCCGTGAAATTACTTGTCTGCGGATTAAACCTTATTACCTTGTTATCAACCGGAGCAGTAATCCATATGTTATTATCATTTCCATTAACTGTTATACCCGATACAACGCCTTGGGTCGGAAGTTTGAATAGGCTGCTTTTACCTGTAGATGGGTCGTATTGACCAAGATTTTTCATTATCGGATCAACAAACCATAGTTGATTGTGGGAATCCAAGGCCATGACGGTTACAATGCTGACTCCTGCCACTTTATGTTCAATGTATTTGCTAGATGCTAAATTGTATTCCCACATTCTTCCACTATCTATAGCCGTGTCTCCAACCCATATCGCATTCTTACTTTTATCGAATAGAGGGTATAGGGGTTGACTGTTATTTTGAGGTATTTTATATTCTTGAACATTGAAATTTAACTGATCCAATCTCGGTTTTATGAAGAGATCATAACTCGTAACGATATTCAATGCATTTAACTTATTTTGAATCGCTTCAACTTCTAAATTCCATTGACCAGGCAAACCAAAAGCAGCATTAGCAGAAAATACCCCTTTCGAAACCTCCGTAGTATTTACATTAATCGGACCTATTCCTTTTTCTATCTGAGTATATCTGATCTGCACTGATCTGATATCTAGCGGATTATTTTTCGCATCCAAAAATGAAATTTTGAAGTTATTAGTTCCTGGAGTGAACGGATCTATTGATAGAATTACCCTGTTACCACCTTCTACGAATCTTGTAGATATAAAATGTTGCTGCTGAGAAACAGTCGTACCATTTGCAGAATTTGTTGCAGTTAAAGCATTTGCTGATTGCTGTTGCTGCTGACCTTGAAATTCGCTTCCTGGAGTTCCTGTGTTT
This sequence comes from Thermoproteota archaeon, assembly GCA_046731995.1. Taxonomy (GTDB): domain Archaea; phylum Thermoproteota; class Nitrososphaeria; order Nitrososphaerales; family Nitrososphaeraceae; genus JAFAQB01. The sequence continues at coordinate 25,637 of JBKPMB010000043.1, forward strand.
ACCAGTAGTGCTACAGCCGCAAGTAATGCAATACCTACTATTGCTTCTACTTTTGTGGTTCTAACGAATTTAGAAACGACGCTGGTTTTTTTAGGCTTCTTTAGCCAGTGGTTGTTATTATTATTATTTGAATCAATTTCTACTTGTTCTCCTCCCCCTCTTCCATGTCTTGCTCCTCTAGGACTCTTGATAGTTGCTGCTGGCATGCTTGTAGCAGTGCTCATGCCAACGGCATCTCTTTGTATTATTCTCTGGTTATATCCGCCTATTGCAATCATTATTGCTGCGAGTGACAGTTTTACGATGAGCCATTTTCCGTACAATGAAGCGAGTGTTACATCAAGATTATTTTCAATGAAGTATAACAGAAATGGACCTGTAACTACTATTACTCCCAAAATAGTTACAGGGATAGTAGAAAATCGTGGGATGATTATTGACAATGTTGATGCTTTGACATTTTCTTCTAACGTATCAGCCGATTTTATCTTTGGTGCAACTACAAATGCTAGATAAATTATGCCACCAATCCAAAGAGAAGCTGCTAAATTATGTATAAAGTCTATTGCAATTGGTAGTACCTGACCACTTGTTGCCCCATGACCAATCAAAGTCGTGGTGGCCAAGATTGCAAGACCTATTACAAGCAAGGTGACAACCTCTCCTTTTGATGTCGAAATACTAACCGCTGACTTGACAGTCTTACGTACTCTTCTGAGATATATTCCCAATGAAACTGCTAATAGTATGAAAGATTCTATAGTCCTCATTACCCATACACTGCCAAATTTAGTTCCTATAGCTTCATTAATTCCTGTACCGAGATCACTTGCTTGGACATAAATAATTCCAAAATCAGATACTACTAAAATGGCAGCGCCAATTACGATGAGAATAATTAAACTTCTATCAATTCGCTTGCGAAGAGGGATGATAGTGTCATTTAACCATCTGACTTCTGAAAATGGTTTCCATATCCAAATAGAGGCAAACGCTGCCCCTACCACTAAGACCTGGCCCACATATGCAGGAAACCTTGCTATTGCATTAGGTATGTAGAGTTGGGATTGGGAACCAAATTGAGAGTTTGAATGTTGTCCAGAAGGAATTGCTGTCTGGCCTATGCCAAATACAAATGCGTTGTCTACTACATGGCCATCTGTAGCAGAAAGAACTTTGGTAGATACTGTATATACTCCATCTTTCAAAGCAGACGAGGGAAGTGTTACACTTAATGATGCTGGATCGCCTCCTATGTTACGTTCATCCTTGTTGTCAACTTGCTTTCCACCTGCGTCTACGACTTTGATTGTACTATAACGCAGGTCTATTGGTTCACTAAAGTAAACATCTACTTTTGTTGGTGGAGTAGGTAAAGATTGCGAAGGTAATGGATCACTTCTTAGTGTAAATGCATGGGCATACGCCTTGGGTATTCCATTCGGAAAGGAAGGTAGTAAAGCTAACATAGATATGATCGCTATAATAACAAATTGCATAATGATAATACAAGATAAAGACGATCTCTGGAAATGTCTCATATTCATATAGGGTATATCGTACTTTGTATGTTATCGTATTTGATTTTTTCCCATTTTATAGTACACCAATCGAAACCCTCGCAAAGAATAATAAAGAAACTTGCTAAGTATGCTCTATGCAAATGAGATCTGCAATTTTATCTATGACATTAATTGTTGTGACCATAGGTTTGATTTTTTCTCTTTTCAACACGAAAACTGCTTATGCCCACATAACGAAAAATTTTGGCAACATTCAGGTTGAAGTTGGCTGGAGTAACGAACCCCCACTCGTAGGTGAATTAAATAATGTCATAGTACAGGTAAACCAAACTGGTGGCAAAAACACCCAAACACCTGTAATCAATGCCTTGGGTAGTATGGACATAGCGGTAAAGTATGGAGGGGTAACAAAACCGCTTGATTTTGTTCCATCTGAAGAAACAGAAGGAATGTATAATGGTCAGATGATTCCTACGAGAGTTGGTTCTTATAGCCTTGTACTGAATGGCACAATACAAGAACAAAAAATCAATGCCGAGGTACCTCTTGATTTGGTTGAAAGTAAGCAAAAGCTCAATTTCCCTGATTCTGGAGGCCCTAGCGGTGGCGGCGTTGGAATAGGTGATATCTCTGCGTCTGTTGCTAGTAATACAGCAGCTAGCAACAACATTGGACCTCAACTTCAGGGAATAGTTAGTCAGCTGGCAAATGACATTGATTCAACGAAAGGCAGCATAGATACGCAGACCAAAACCAATACAGATACACAAAAAACGATTCAGGATCTTAAAGGTACAAACGATAGGTTATATATGATAGGACTGGTTGGAGTAGGAGCAGGTGTAGCTGGTATAGTTATAGCTGCTGTGGCCCTTTCTCGCAAAGAGGTCCTCAAGATTTCATAGTAAGATATTGCTTTTGCTTATACTGCATCTAGACAAGCCATACAAAAAAATACTTGTGAATAGGTTTTTCTTGGAAGGTTGTCTTTTCATATCTCATTAGATCATGGAAAGATTATAAGAGACCAGTAGCAGAAAGTCAATCAGTATAGGATAATTTTACCAAGCCATGTATGGGTTTAGTGGGAAAACATCAATGAAAAAAGCGAGTATAGAAATCAAAAGTAAGAATAAGTCAAGGGATTTATTAAAAAGTATGAATAAAGACAATCTGAAGGAACATTAGAAGTGCTTATATTTAATCATGTAATGGCCATAACAGGAGGAAGAAATGCGATCTTATGATGAAAAAAGACGCAGATTAATGGAAGTAATTAAGGAAAACGCGATAGTATTCCAGGACGTGCAACTATTTTCAAAGATTAAATCTCCATATTATTACGATATAAAACGTATAGAACTTCAGCAAGAGGGGATGCATCTTCTTAGTGAGTTACTGCTAACAGCGATAGCAAAGTATGGTGCAAAATCAGTAGGCGGAATGGAAATGGGCGCAGTTGCTCTCGTGGCAGCTGTAGTATTTAAGAGTACAATGAATGGCAAATATAGCACTGGACTAAGCGGATTTTTCGTAAGGAAAGAAGCTAAAAACTATGGGTTACAAAAGAGGATTGAAGGAAATATGATTCCTCCGGTCGTAATAGTAGACGACGTAATTACTTCAGGTCAAAGTGTAATGAATTCAATAGAGGCAGTTAATAAGGAAGGAGCCACCCCAAAAGGGGTAGTCTGTGTGATAGACAGAGAAGAAGAGAGTACATCAAACTTGTTAAAAGAAAACAATATCAAGTATTCTGCACTGTTCAAACATTCAGAGTTTAAGTCATTTATAGAACAAAAACTGGAAGAAAAGAGAAGAGCAATAGACTAATCTGAATAAAACGTTTACCAACACAAGAACGTTCTCAGCACTAGATCAGAAATCGGGCTTTGAAGGGATTCTTGCATGCCACTTCCCGGAGATAACTAAAATCGAACAATTGTCT
>JBKPMB010000044.1:0-7532 GCA_046731995.1 Thermoproteota archaeon
GTTCAAATTCTTCAGCTATAGCAGCATTTATTCATCCTGAGAGAGGATTTTTAGTATATGATGTTTTTGTTTTAGATTCAAGTAACAATATCCACAGAGTAATAGTCGATCCTGGAAATGGAAAGGTGCTATCCAACCAACTAATGTCATTGACGGATATGATGTTTATGGTGCATCCTTCTATGGGAATGATGACGGGACCTCCTGGTATGATAATGGATCATAATATGGGAATGATGCAACATGGTATGATGGGAGGTGGCCCTGATATGGGAATGATGATGGAACCATCCCAAGGCATGATGCTGATGAATCGCGGTATGATGATGGATCATGGCATTGGGATGGGAATGATGAGACCTCAAGATGGTGCATGGCCCTAAATAACAAGACAAACTAGACTGCAATGATAGATACATAGAACCAGGCTCATCTTTTTTTTGCTATGGAAGTGTCAGTGTAGCTAATGCTAAAGTGGGAAAGTTAAGTACTACAGATTCCTCTTATCATCATGCTATCCGAAACAAAATGAATCTTAATTATTAATGTATTATATTTAGATTAGCTTGTGTCTGAAGAAATCATAGGAAGATGATGACCAAACCAAGAAAATTCTAACTCTTATTAATCTAAATAATACAGTGGATCAGTTTCTGTCCATACTTTTCTGCAATGCTTTGAACTTGTTTATTCCTCAGGCGTCATTTGCCGCGGGGGCAAGAATATATCTGCAGCTATTCAATCAAGAATCCTCCAAAAGGTGACACAATTCAATAAATTCAAACAGACTCCAAAGCATAACAATCTTCTTTATAGAGTGATACCTATAGAGAATATGTGGTCCCAACACAATAAGGAAAAGTACAAAGAATGATACTTGATACTGCAGAAACAGCTCTAGGACTTTTGGCTTTAGGACTATTTACAGCAGTCTGAAGAGGAATAAGGGAAGAAAAAAGTAGAATGAAGAATTAAGATGAAGCAAACAATAATAGACATAGAAACTGAGACGGTTAATGCTGAGAAAGATTTATTATATTAGACTAGAATGATAAGCAACCGGCCCCTCTTGGTCCAGTCTCAAGTCTCCTCAACTGTGTGAATTTAGACACAGCATAAAATAATTCCGTAATATTAGCCATTTTGGAAATTCGTTCTAGTAGACATGCAAGACTTTGCATACACTACCGCTATAACTGAACTAATTGAAATAAAAATAATCCATTGTTGAAAGTTCACTGAGATTGCTTACTTCAGTAGAAACAGCCATCGAACCGACATCATCCGATAAGAGACATATTCATCATCCATTCATAACCTTGGTGTGTTTTCGATGTTTAAATCCTAAAAACTGAACTTTTCGGGGAGATAATTAGATTGAACCTTTCTGGAGAAGTCGTCACTGTGCACTTTTCAATACAGCTATGGTTTATTTCTGTTTCGCTACCTTATGAATTAATTCAGTCCACAATTATTATCATCATAATTATCATCATCCTTGAAGGGAATCATGAAAGAATTGCTGTAATTCAGATGTCTTAACTCTTAGCTGCTGCATTGTATCTCTGTGTCTGATTGTAACTGTATCATCTTCCATGGTTTGCTTATCAATCGTCACTGCAAAAGGTACCCCTATTTCTTCTAATCTTCTGTATCTTCTTCCTATTGATCCAGATTGATCATAGAAGAGATCAAAATCTTTCTTGAGGTTAGAGTAAATCTTCCATGCTTTTTCGTCTAATCCCTGCTTTGCCATTAGTGGAAGAACTCCAACTAGTACTGGAGCAAGATATGGTTTTAGTTTTAATACAACCCTGTCATCATGTTCGATATCTTCGAAGTAAGAGTGTTCTAAGATTGCGTAAATGCTTCTATCTATACCCATTGAAAGCTCGAAAATATGTGGCAAAATCTTTGTTTGATCTGAGGGATCAATCACCTCCAGATTGTGCTTGCTTACAGTGCTATGTCCTTTGAGATCATAATCTGAGCGGTAGTTACATGCTACAAGCTCTAGCCATCCAATACTTGTCTCAACTTCATAATCAAATGCTATCAAGGCATAGAATGCCTTTTCATCATCAGATAATCTCCTAAAACGAGTGCGCTTCATATCCAAGCCACTTTTTTCATAGAATTCATTTAAAATTGCAAGGTAATATGCAATCAATTTATTTGGTATTATCCCCTTTCTGACAGCCTCATCAGCTGTTACTTCTGAAACTGATGCTTGATCATAAAGCCTCAGAATGGTATTTCCAATTTCTTCGAAGTTTCGCAATTCATCCAGCCTATTTGGATTACAAAATACTTCAATCTCTGCTTGATAGAACTCTCTTAGCCTAAGTAAGCTCTGCCTTGGAGCAATTTCGTTTCTAAAACTTTTACCAACCTGGGCAATCCCTTGCGGTAATTTACCTCGCATAGTTTTGAAAACTCTAGGAAAATCAACAAATATTGTCTGGCAGGTCTCTGGTCTAAGATATGCCTCTTCTGCTGCAGGACCAACCCCAACTTTAAACATCATATTAAATCGACTTGCACTTCCAAATTGTCCGTTACATTTTGGGCAGTTTAAGTTGTATTTCCTTATAATTGCATTTATGTCTTCATCAGACTGTCTTTCGGCTACATTTTCACCAGTTTTTTCTGTTATATATCTGTCAGCTCTGAAAGTGGAGTTGCACTTAGTACATTTAATGATAGGGTCAGTGAAATTATCAATGTGTCCAGAAGCAACAAAAACGCTTTTGCTCATAATTTGGGAGCCATCTATTTCAATCATTCCATCGCGCCTTATGATCTCTCTTCTCCACAGATCAATGAACTTATTTTTCATATTGACCCCCATTGGACCGTATTCCCAAAAACCTGCAGAAGCATCGGCATAAATTTCACAACTTGGAAAGTAAAACCCCCTTTCTAGTGCAAGTTTCATTATCTCATCGTAATTGCTCATCTTATCCTTGTATAGCATCTATTTGTACATATCTTAAATCTATTGTGTGTGTTTTTCAATTGTCAGATTCAAATTTTTTGATAATGTACATCTTATCTCGGTTTTCACTTTACATATTATTATAGCTTACGCATACGCTAGATCCATTACAAAAGTGCAAACTTTCCCATGTTTTGATTTTGCTTTGTACCTTGCCTGTATATTTTTACGTACGTAAACTCTATGCATATAAACTCGCGGCTTGCTATTTTGCTAATTGATACCCTAAGGCATCAGGTTCTATAACAGCATAAAAAATATCTATTTATTATATTAATTTGCATACGTATAAATAGTATATATATACGTATATACACCTACATTTACTTTTTTTCTTTAACCTTAGTTTGACAATCTAAGTAGATTTGCAACAACTTTCAAATTCTCTGGATCCCCTCTGATATCATTTATGGGCGTCTCCATTATTATTGGTAAATTCTTAATTTTGCTATGTCTTAAGAATGCAGCAACTCCTGTTTCTCCAATTTTTCCAAGTCCGATATGTTCATGACGATCAAGTCTAGAATCTATATCACCTTTAGAATCATTGAGGTGTATTAGTTTTAACTCCTTTAAACCTATTATCTCATTAAAATGATCTAGATTTTTCTCGACTTGCATTTCAGTTCTCAAATCGTAACCGCATGAAAACGCATGACATGTATCTAAGCATATGCCAATTTGTTTATGATGTAGTCTATCTAAGATCAGCCTTATCTCCTCGAATTTGCTACCTATGCTATTTTTCTGACCTGCACTATTTTCAAGTAGTATCTTAACTGGGGTAAATCTTCCATATGTGGATCTATAGCTATCAAAAGCAAAATTACAAGCTTTTACCACCTGATTGATTCCACTTTCAGCCCCTTTTCCCAGATGGCTACCAAAATGAATTACCAGATAAGGAATATCAAGTATACTGCACCTATAGACTTCTTCCGTCAAAATATTGACTGATTTTCTATATATTTCTCCATCTGGAGCAGATAAGTTAGGCAGATATGGCATGTGGACTGCAACTGAATTTTGCTGAATATTGCTGTTTGATAACTTTGACTTGAAAAGTTTAACATCTTCTCTGTCCATTGGCTTGGCAGCCCATCCTCTAGGATTTCTAGTGAATATTTGAAAAGCATTACAACCAATTTTCAAAGCGTTATCTACCGATTTGGATATTGCACCAGCAATTGAAACATGAAATCCTATTCTCGTATTCATATAAACGATATTTTGATTAAATTATCGTCAATTTAAAATATTATAAAATTGTACAATGGTATTTTTATTCTAGTCTGCCTTTGATACCTCGATGTCGATTTGTCCATAAAGCTAGGAACAGGTGATATAGCAAAGTACCCATTTTTAAGGGAAGCCTCAGATTACGTTAGAGAAAGTCACTTTGATTTTGAAGAGTTTAATCGACCCGAGATGAAGTATATTATCGATAGGGCAGCTGAAAAAATAGAGACAGAAGTTGCCAATGGAATGATATATGAAAAACTAGATAAATATGAAATTGAAATACTTACTTTCCTCGTTACAATTATAATGGTAAAATCTATCAGTATTGAACCCATACTACGTAAACATTCATTGTTTGAGGCAATGAGGGTAGAAAAGTTTCTGACTGAAGATTTAAAAAAGGAAAAAAATGAGCAAAAGAAACGCCTTCTTCTATTCAAAATTTTTGGGGAATTGTTTAAGATACACGTTGACATCGATCCTATAGATAATAGACTGTTCAAAGTTAGGGTTACTGACTACCTAATGCGAGCGTCTCATTTCCATGAACAAGAATGGAAATTGATCAATAGGTTGGTGCACGATGGTTATGTCTACCTTGATGCTGATGAAACGGTCAGACTCATTAGAAGTGAATTGAGTACTTTAATTCACGATAGAGTAAAGTCAATGACCTTATCAACACTACCGAGAGCAATTGAAGCAAAAGTAGATGAGCTGAAAGCTAAGCTTGTACCAAGATATGAGTATGAACACAGGATGTATAAAACGACTGATTATGCTCCATGTATTAAACATGCACTAGAATTAATGAATAGGGGAGAAAACCTTCCTCATTCTGCAAGAATAATGCTCGCAACATACATGTTAGCAATTGGAAAAAGTATAGATGAGATTGTAATTCTATTTCACAATGCACCTGACTATAATGAAAAGGTTACTAGGTACCAAGTTGAACATCTTGCTGGAATTCGTGGAAGCCATACTAAATATTCTGTTCCTTCTTGTGAAAAGCTTCGAAGTGAAAATTTATGCTTTGCCACTGAAAAATGTGAGGGAATAGTAAATCCAATTCAATTTGGGAGAAACTATAAGAAGGCAAACTATGATCACATCTAATAAATCTACGGACAAAAACATAGTACTCATCAGAAATGCATTCAGAGAATACTATTTTAGATATAGCAAAAACCTTGAGATTCCAGAACATATTGAACGACATGAATTTGGGTATATGCAATTTGAAGCAGGGATGATCAGACATTTATCGTTCAGAAATATTGGAGAACTGTTGGCAATGTTGATAAAGGAAGTCCCTTCCGATGTATACTGCTCAAATGCATATTACAGGTTTCCCACATATACTATGCAAGAAAAGCAATGGATAGGGGCAGATCTTATTTTTGATATCGATGCAAAGGATTTACACTTGCCTTGTGAGCCTACGCATTCATATTTTATATGCACAAATTGTAGTGATGTACAAGATAGCAGGACTGAATTATGTCCGTCTTGTAACGCTGGCAAGCTTACCCAGACTATGCTTCCATGCAACAAATGTAATTATGCTTTAAAGAAAGAAGTAAAGCATTTAGTCGATCTGTTAATGAATGATCTAGGTATCAAGGAACAGTCTATTCATATCTATTTTTCAGGCAATAATGGATACCATATTCACGTTTTGGACGATGAATTTTATCGCCTAGATTCACAAGCTAGATCAGATATCGTAGGTTACCTAATGGGTAATGACATAATGGCAGAAAGTATTGGGATAAGGAAGGTATCGTCATCACCATTTTCTTATTCTTCTTCAGCTGCTGCTGCTGATTTCTCAATTAAATTTCCAAAGAGCGGAATGATGTATGGGTGGCGACAAAGACTAGCTAAGAAATTGGGAATAAATCAATTGTCGATTCCTAAGCTGGATAAAATAGTCCAACAAAAAGGAGGCTATAGTGGATTCAAGTCAGAGCTACTTAAGATGGCTAAAGAGATGGGTGTAAGAATCGATCCTATGGTAACAGCGGATGTTCATAGAGTATTTAGGATGGCAGGTACACTTAACAGTAAGAGTGGATTAACTAAAATACGATGCAAAGAAATTGAATCATTTGATCCATTAAGTGACGCATGTTTTTTGACTGATAAAGAAGTTAACGTGAATGTAAAAGCACCACTAAAGCTAAAGTTAAAAGGTCAGTCATTCAATCTAAAGAAACAAACAGCAAGATTACCTGCATATACAGCAATCTACTTAATTTGTAAAAGACTAGCTCAAGTAACAGGCTGAGATAGGCAAAGAAAATATAAGATATCTGCTTTGATATGAAGTAAATGTGAAGTTACAAGTACTTGATTTGATTGATAATATATTTTCTTGTCCATATGTTATATATACATATTTAAACGATATGGAAAGTTATGATCAAAAACATTTTGATATTTACGACACTGCTGGTCCAAAATCCCAAACTGTTAGATTTAGTTAGCTACGAATTATAACTTAATTCGGTTATTTCAGTAATAATTATCCTATAATATGATACTTATTAAATATAATAGGAGGAAGTTCTTATAAAGATGTTAGGCTAACGGATTAGTGGATTTATATGTCTACAGAACACAGAATAGTAAAATTTAGTATTCTGACAGCACTAGCATTGGCGGTAGCATCGGGTGCTATCGTATTTGTATCAGTCAGAGCACAACAATCTGGTGGGACACAGGTTTCAATAGTGCAAGGAGCATCCACAATGACTGACAAAGCATTTGATCCAGATGAAGCCAAGGTCAAATCAGGAGATACAGTGACATGGACTAATAAGGACAGCCAAATTCATACAGTAGTGTCAGGTACAGGGACTAGTGATCCAGCTAAGGGAAAAGCATTTGATTCATCACCAGGACTCAAAACATTAATAGCACCAAATCAAACGTTCTCACATAAATTTGATACTGCAGGAGAATTTCCTTACTTCTGTGAACTTCATCCCACCATGGTAGGAAAGGTCGTCGTATCTTAGGTCATCATAAAGGCCACTAAAGTCTGCATAGCACCAAAACGTAGCCGAGAACAAAGTAGAAACGATAATGGCCTTGCATACAAGGCTGTTTTCTATTTTTTGATTACATTTAATGTTTATGTATTGTGTATTGTTTTGTAATAACTTGAACTAATTCATGTTGGTGCTGTATATTCAAATACTGTCAACATGTAAGATAATCAATCTTATCCATGCCTCTATAATACAATCTTGCTACTAAGAGCAAAGAATATTAAAAAAGACTC
>JBKPMB010000045.1:0-6936 GCA_046731995.1 Thermoproteota archaeon
TATAATTGCAAATTCAAAGTCTGTAATAGTTGGAAGTCTAACAAGTGGTCCTGAATTAATCATGCTCAGTAGAGTGTTCAAAGCTTGATCAAATAGTATTTCTATATGCTAGAACCTTGGGAAAATGAATCAATAAATTAATCTCTGATCAAACTATCAATTTTAACTAGCATCGGGTTTACAGGAAAATTCCACTATACATGCCTCGAAGAAGATGAATAGCTGCCATATTTTCGTGACATAATACATTTTATATCCACTTGTCCAATTGATAGTTACAACTTTCGTAACACCATACATGGTAAAGCACCACAACAATAACAAGAAAATCTGGCGCTCCCTTCGGTTGTTTCTACTGTCGTCATTTTTATTTACTCCATTTCTGTGAGCTGTACTTTCTAAGTATTCCCGGGTGCCCTGATGTCACCATTCAAGTATCAAATTATACACTGCCAATCGTTTTGCTCGTTATGCAATTAATAGTGAAGACAATCAAAAGAACAAAAATCTATAATAAGACAAGCAACTTAAAACAGTCAGATATACGATAGTATAATTTTTTATAATTAAAATTCAAATATAACCTACAATTGCAAACCGAGGATCTGATTGACTTTTACGTTCAAATACAATCAAAAACCTCCTATCCTTTGTTCGCAGCTACCAATTAGTAAGAAATACATTTAGGAATTGGTAGCTGCGATATTATTCCCCTATCAAGATCCAATGACTTTGAAGAATTAGCCAAATATTATTTATTATGGTGTGATCCCAACAGCAATAAAGTAACTATTGTAGCAAGGATTCTATTAGTTGTGTGGTAAACGAATACATCAAAGTGTTTTAAGATAAAAAAGTACGATTGATGCTACCTTGCAATGATAAGGTTTCTGACGTGATCCAAAAACTGAAACATGGATGGAATTACGATATTGAAATCATGTTGTTTATGATACTTATAAAACTATTAGTTTGATAGTTGATGGTACAAACCATGCTTTAGCCTTTTATTATTAGTTTACATAAACAGACCTTTATTGCAAGAATTACTGAAGATAAATAAAAATATAAATTTGTGTCAGATGAGTTCTAGTCAATGTAGAAATATATTTTCGCATGATTTTGCTAAATTGTCTTTTTCTTCATCCTAACCGAAGGTTATTACTGTATCGTAAATCTCTGGAATGTTTGCTTTTGAAGGCGATATATACTTGTATGTATAGTGTATTAGAAGCAGGGATGTATTAAATGATGAATAAATTTGTGCTTACATCTAGAGCCAACTTGGTACATTGAAATATTGTCATTCTAGAGTACAATTACATTGGTTTATACCCGTGTTTTATCATTATCTCTCTTACTTCTGCATCGCTAACTTGTTCAAAATTTCTGTAAAATCTTCCCACAGAACCAAATACTGCCGGCATATAAAGAACTATTGCTTTGTCTGACAATTCATTTACCTTGTCTATTACGTCTGGTGGCGCTACAGGTACTGCTATAATTAACATCTTGCAACAATTCTGTTTCGTCCTTAACCAGTGCGCAGCTGACAATATAGTTGCTCCAGTTGCAATACCGTCATCTACTATTATGACTATTTTTCCTTCAAAGTTGTTGTAATAGTCGCTATCTTCTCCTTTAAAGGCGGCTAGTCTGCGTTGTATTTCCTTCTTTTGTATGCTTGCCTGTTCAGTAATATATGATCGAGGAATATTTAATATATCTACAATATCTTTGTTTAGTGAATAGCTACCATCTGGCATGACAGCACCTATTGCAAGTTCAGGATTATCCGGTGCACCTATCTTTCTTGTAACTATGACGTCAAGTTTCACACCTAGCATGGATGCTATAACATCACCAATAACAACTCCGCCACGCGGTATAGCCAAAACAATGACAGTGTTGATGTAGTTTATATCCCCTCGTTGTAACATAATATTGTTATGCAGCCATTCTTTTAACCTTTCTGCAAGCTGTTTTGCTGCATCTATTCTGTCATCAAATAACATTAAGCATACCTCCAATCTCTATATATGTAATATATCTAATTAAAGGCTGAAAGGTATTTGCTCGTTAAAGATTCTAAAGTGATATTTTTATAACATGTTGCTGCTATAAATCTAGCATACAATGCCAAAGTACAAAGGAAAAGGAAACAAAGGAGATAGGAGCATGAGTCTTATAAGTAGACAAACAAAGGGAAAAGATAAACAGATATCTGCTAGAACAAAAAAGCAAATTGATTCTTTACCAGAACATGCACAGCATATATACAAAAAAACTCATGCTAGTGCTATAGATCAATACCAAAATCCTGAAAAAAGAAGAGGTGGTAAAAGACAGAGTACAGAGCAAGTAGCACACAAAGCAGCATGGGCTGCAGTTAAAAAACAGTACAAGAAAAAAGGAAATGAATGGGTAAGGAAAGAAGAATAAAGAACAACTAAGAAGGACATTATACAATACTGAAGATTGAATTGCCAAAATTGGAATAAATTATGTGGTACGTATAAAATGAAGAAAATCTATTTTGTATGTTGAGTAAACAGGTTAATCAATATGCAAATGGTAACTACACTTGTTGAATTTGTACGGTCTCTTATTCTTGTGTGGAATATAACTAGACTTATTTTCACAGACTGGCTAATGTTTAGCTTATTTCTTGTTAACAATTGCTACTGTTCCTTCTGATTAGTCTTTGATGATCAATTGTATCGTTCGATTAGCTAAAACCTGAGTCTTGCTGTCTGAGTCAACTAGATTTGTTTAGTTTTATAACTTTGCTATTAAGAGATCATAATGCAATAGAAATATGATAATGTGTTTTACATTCTATAAATGGAAGGTAAGAAATTGGATATAAACATGGAAGCAGGTCAGATTGGCATACATATTAACTACAAATCGATAATATAATTTTTGAAATCTTTGACCGCTATATGGAGATATTTTATATCTTAGTTCTTAATTAATATATAGGATCTAAATGCAAATGTTCAGTAAAATAGGTGCGGTTATACTCTTGGTTTCAGATATGAAAAAATCTATAAAATTCTATGGCAGTGTTTTGGGAATGGAATTAAGGGAGCATCCATCTAAAGATTGGGTTGAATTTTCAAAAGAAGGCAATACTGTACTTGCATTACATCCAATAAAGAAAAGAACTAAGAAGAGGCCAATTAAGAAGAACAACAGCATGTTGGTAGGGTTCAACATCAGTGACATAGAGAGTATTTGTAGTGATCTAAAAAAGAAGAAGGTAAAGTTTTATAAAAAACTGACCCAAGAACACTTTGGAAAACACGCAATTATACAAGACCCTGATGGGCATTTAATTTCATTAGCAGAAATCGCTCCAGACGATGAATTTATGCAAAGTCCATACTATCATGGTTTCGCACCAGTATAATAGATCGGATAAGAAAATCTAAAAAAACTTGATAAATGGCTAGAGCAGAAGATTATGATGTATAGAAGCGCAATTATGATTGCAATAGATTAGGTATTGAGTAGTAGTATTAACATAATACAGAAGAAAATTGCTCCTGTCTATTGATTGAACCTTGTACAAATCACGTGTAGGTCTAAAACACCTTCTTCTCTTTCTTTCTTAAGACAAGGTTTGAGTCAAATTCTGTTGCCATATATATCTACTATAATTATAAAAGCCGCATTTAAAACAAAAATAACCTGTTACCAGCATGTTTTCATCTGTAGCCTCTTTGCTGCCTCATGTTGTCATGTCGTTATCATCTATTATCACCTGTTCCCACTTGTTATCATGCAATTTTGGCTGAACTCAAAATAGCCCTTAAGAAGGGAGTTGATTGTATTAAAAAAAATTTTGTATTAATTATATAATAACGATTAGGATAGGAAATCATTAAGATTGATAACATGCTATTTACTATGTAACTACATAGAATGAACTTGTATCAAGACCATTGCAGATGACTTACATTAGTCTAAGGACATACTTTGATACCTTGTCCATTTATGGAGCAACTTCTGGAGAATGCAGTGTGAAACTAGATTGATTATTGATCCAATCTGTATCTTCAAAATACATTAGTAATTCTGCCAAATTATGATCTCTTGATTGATATATTTCCATTTGCGAGCAATAAACTGTTGTAATGAAGTATCCAGAACAAACCTTGCGGGGTGGCTTCTAACACGATTGTATTGAACTAAAAGGATCAGATCGAATATTTTGATATTGGATGAATTCGCTGATCGCGTATACATGCATGTTGTATTGGTACTCGTTATCTATATAGTGTTATTTATTCTCAGGATTATTTGTTGAGTAGATGAACTGATTCTCGATTCAAAGTATATGCAAAGATATTTATCTTTAGCCTTAGTTAGCGGAGTAATAGCTAATTTTAGGTTATTGTCAACATCCATCATCTCAAAATTAGCCTGTTCCTTTTCATCTCCTTTTAGCCTCTTATTTTTAAAATAACATCGTCGTATGGCCTTGACCAAATAATCAAAATAGAATGTATAGCATCTCGATGTTACTGCCGCTACTAGACTGATGCTATGAGTATTGGATAATATCGAAAGTTTTGCTTTTCGGTTCCTTTTACGTGATTTGCCTACAATGAGCTTTCCATTGATGTCTACTACTGCAGCGAAAGTAACGTGTTTACTTGCATATAAAGCAGTTAAGCAGGTCTCATCTAGGAATTCCCATTCTTCCAACGTAAGGGGCTGTTACTCTTCATAATATTAATCATTTCTCCAAATCATTATATCAGGATCCAGAAATATGCATAAGAACTGAGTTGAAGTGACTTAATTAGTTATTGCCTGTTTACAAGTATTATTTGGCAAACTTCAAGGAAATGCTAGAACATATATTCTCTCAAAAAGTGCTATCCTAATGTAGGACGAATATGTTCAACATATGGAATTTCATACTCGCCTCAAATATTTTTACAGTAAAATGCTAGATCAAATTGAGTGTCCAACTTTAGTTTTTCCATAACTTAAGTCCATGAATATGTTCTTGGATCACATTATTCAATTGATGTAAAGATATTGGCTTTTGTATAAATCCATCTATCTTTGCACCTCCTAAACCTGCTGATAATTCAGTACTATTGACTTCAAAAGCTGACATGAGCAAAACCTTGATTGCAGGGCTGGTCTCTCTCACCTTTCGTACAAACTCGAATCCATTCATTCCTGGCATTCTAATATCAGAAATTATTAACATGTAATTTTTGCAATTAATCCGAAAATGTTCTAATGCCAACAATGGATCCGTAAAAGCATAAACATGCAATCCTATTCTGCTTAGCGATTGCTTTATAAGATTAATTATATCAAATTCATCGTCAAGTACTAATACGGATCGATTCTCTAGTGCCATCTTATACACAATATATGAGCTTTCTATGCAATACTATTTAAGGAGTCTTTATTTAATAAATATATATTTGCCATAATGAACTTTAGTAGTGGTTTTAGTTTCGTCTTGACAGTGTAATAGACCATGCAATCGAGTACATAAATCCTGATAGTGTGTATGTTAGATGTATTGTACTAGTACAATAGGTGGTATGGATGAATGAGCCAGAGAATGAAGATTATTATTGCACAGGGAAACTTGAAATTACACTGTCAATCTTGATGCTACATACAATATACCATGTATGTGGATATATGGCCCGGGGGTGAATCTAGAATTGCAACGAGCTCTGTTCCTATTGAACGTATTAGGCATCGGGATGCAATGGAATTTATTATACTTGTACTAGGAAAACCATCTAATACAATTCCTCCCCTGATATCTAACTTTTTATTTCTACTAATCTTCATGATATTGTCATGGCCAAGGGTATTTCTTCCTAATTATACAATAATAAGAGGTATTACTATATTTTCTTGATAATAATGAGATTGAGGCTCATCCAAGCTCAGCATGTGGAGAAATTCATCTTCTCTAAAAGGTCCAGTTTTCAGAAACAAAAGAAGAAAATCCAAATACAATGTGGAATGTTTGTAAGCAAACCTATCTTCATGGAATAACAATCTTTTGCTAATGATAAAGCCTGTATCTTTTCTTAATTTTTGATTCAAGAACTGCACTTTTGCAATGTATTATCTAACGTCTCGAGCACTAACCTGTGTCCTTTAGACATACAATCCTCCGCATATTCGTATGCCCTATTGGCAGTCTTCAAAGTGTAATTGAAACTAACAGAAAATTTGGCTTATTGGTATAAGAAAATGATAGTGGTCATAGAAGCGCTTTAAATTCTCTTTAATTGTATGATTTTTGAGCGGTGCCATGGCTTTGTCCTTACTTTTTGTTTACAATCTGGACATCGAACAGTTTGTTTTGGAAGTTTAACATTACATATAGAACAATAATTAAAAAGGCTATAATCCACTCTACTCCGAACTGGCCTTCTTAAAGATAATATTTGGCTAGTACTTGATTCAGCAATTGATCCTATTGTGGCAGTAGTTTTACTATGCAGTATATTCAAATCGATGTGCCTACCTCTCTCTTTTGCGTACTTCTGATCATATGAGGCTTGGATTACTAATGACATTAGTATTCTTCTTGATCTTGTAAACTGCTGTTTCAAAGTGTCGCATAGATATTTTCAAACCTTGTTTCTTTGGCTCCTTGTCTTTTTCATCATTTTTACCAGCCTGTCCTTCCTCATTGGTCCCCTTTGGAATAGGGGATGTTGCATCTGGTCCTTTTTTGTCTTTACTATCTACAAGATATTCCTTAACTGCTGACATTGCTGCTGCATTTGTTATCGCCGCGATATCAGCTCCTGTGTAACCTTCAGTTAATTCTACTAGCCTATCTATGTTTACAGTATGATCAAGTGGCTTCCGTTTGGTATGTATCATGAGAATTTCCTTTCTTGCCTCTCTATCTGGCAGTGGTACTTCAAG
>JBKPMB010000046.1:0-3295 GCA_046731995.1 Thermoproteota archaeon
GTTACAAATAACAGTTTGTATTTGTATGTATATGGCAGAGTTATTGCAGGCCATATAGATCCAATAGAGAAAAAACCTGTGACACATTATAAACCAGGTTCAGCAATTTATTCTATCGCAACGACAGGCTGCAATTGGTTATGTAAATATTGTCAGAATTATGATATTTCTCAGCGGCGCAGGGTAGAAGGTGTTCAAATGACACCTGCAGAAGTGATTCAGACTGCATATGAGTATGGCGCTCATGGTATTGCTTATACCTATAATGAACCTTCTATTTTTATTGAATTTGCAAAAGACTGTGGAATTGAAGCCCACAAAAGAGGTATTTTCAATATCTTTGTTTCAAACGGCTATGATACGCCAGACTCTGTTGCTATGATGAGCAGGTTTTTGGATTGTATAACGGTTGATTTTAAAGGTAGCGCTAAACAAGAGTTTGTGAGACAATACATAGGAATCCCATCAGCAGATCCAATTTTTCAAACACTAAAAGAGATAAGAGATAAGACTTTCATTCATACAGAAATTACAGACCTCATAGTTCCACAGGTAGGAGATGACCTAGAAGCTGCAAGAAAGCTGTGCAAATTTGTATATGATGAACTAGGACCTGATACTCCAATTCATTTCTTGAGGTTTCACCCAGATTACAAGATGATGGAATTTGGTCTGACACCAGTTGAAACTTTGGAGAAGCATCATGCTATTGCAAAAGAAGAGGGATTGAAGTATGCCTATGTTGGTAATGTTCCGGGCCATCCATTAGAACATACTTATTGTCCTGAATGCAAAAGCATTGCCATAGAACGCTATGGATATAGCATAGGTTCATGGAACTTGGATGGTAATAACTGTTGTAAAAAGTGTCGCTACCCTCTTCCTATAACAGGAACAGTAAATAGAACCAGAAAAAATTTGTTCCAAATATTACAGTAATATCGTACTATTTGGGGACTAGTTTTAAATTTCGCTTAAGATAGTTAGACTAAATTAATAATCCAATTTGGTGTATAATTTACATCTCTGATAACACCGTGATAAATTTACTGCCACAATGTACTAAATACGGTTCGTCCGTTACTGATTGTATAGAATCTGAAATAGAACAACATGGAAGATAAAGACGGCTAGTTACATCAATGGTGAATCTGTTCAGCAATAGCAGATCAGCAATAGCAGAACGTAATATTCTGATAAAGAAGATGGTGAATCTGTTCAGCAATAGCAGTTCAGCTCTATAAGAGACAACAATCTTCTAAACGCTGGTAATAGCATAGTATAGGATACAGCCTGAGTCTTTGCCAAATCTCTTTTTGATTTTTTCATTCCACTTTGGATCCTAGCGCGGATTAAGCGATAGGATACTGACGCTTGTCAGGCTTTCTCAGAAGACTTGGTTTGTTATAGTTGTTGTAGAAGGAGTTGAGTCTATAGCTAACTCTCTATGCTGCTCTTCTTTCTGTTGTTGATACTGCGATTGCTTGCTTCTGATATAGCTCAAAGCGCTATCTATAGTCGTAGCATTGGACGACAATTCCAGGTTGGCTTGGCTGCGCAAATACTGTATATCAGAAGTGATTGCAGTCTATCGATTATAAGTTACTTGTCTGATGGTAATGCTAATGACGATGATCTCAAGCTACTACTAAGGCGAATGAGATATCCAACGATTCTGTCAAGTGTCAAAAATGCGGATGGCTCTGCCATTAGAGTGTTGACCAAGCCAAAGAGCAATCAAATTGACGCTTTGCAAAAACAGGATTGAGAATCATAGTCATGGTAATGCTATAGCTGAAGTTAAACAGATAAAGCAAGAACTTGCTGAGTTATTAGAAGAAGAAGCTAAAGCCGACGCATTAAGATGCTTACCTTTGTATAGCTGCAGAGGTTCTAGCTTTAAGTTTGTATGTTCAAAATGCTATAATAATAGTTAATCACTTTGCACTCTCATTAGATTCCCAAATACCAAAGCTGTTATTCTCTGTATCATGACATACTGCAAAATATCCCATACCTTGTACTGCCATTTTAGAAACAATTTACGACAATGATTATGCAAGTACTTGAAATTAACATCTTCTGCCCAATTATTAGGACATACACTAATAAGTAATTATTTCTCCTTTACGTGTTCTATGGCTCTCTTGTCGATGCCCAAAATTGGATCTTGGAAACTAGACGACCTTGTTAAGGATCCGACTGAAAAAGAATTTCAAGATTTTCTGGAGTCCATTACAACCAAGGTAGAGCAACTTGAAAGGAGGCGAAGAGAATTTAATAACAGTATTTCAGCAGTAGAATTCGAAAATTTTCTTCATTCAATTGAAGAAGTATCAGAAAAGGTCAGTATAGCTAGTGGTTATGCCAATTTGAGCTATGCGGCTGATACGTCTTCAAATGAACGGGCTGCGCTTGAAACAAGAATGGCAACATTCGGATCCAATATCGCCAACAGACTTCTCTTCTTTGACTTGTGGTTCAAAAAAGAACTAGATGAAGAAAATGCACAACGTTTGATAGAGTCAGTATCTGCTGTCTACCGAGAACATCTTAAACATCTACGGCTACTTGCGAAGTATACATTAACAGAACCTGAAGAGAGGATCATCAATACCCTGGAAGTTACAGGGACCGGTGCTCTTATCAAGATCTATGATAGAATGACTAGTGGTTTTGAATTTGTCGCGAAACTTAAAAGAAGGAGAAAGTCAATCACAAAGACATTCAATAATAGAGAAAAATTGCTCACTCTTACACGTAGTGTAAAGGCGTGGGAAAGAGAAGCGGCATACAAATCTCTTTTGGAAGTTTACAAGAAAAATAGTGGTGTATTAGGTGAAATTTATCAGAACCGTATAGTTGAATGGCGTGATGAATGCTTGAACATGCGCGGATTTAAATCACCAATTTCAGTCACAAATACACAGAATAACTTAAACGATACAACAGTTGATACTCTTCTCGGTGTATGTAAACGTAATTCGACAGTTTTTCAAGAATATTTTAAACAAAAGGCAAAGATGCTTGGTGTGAAGAAATTACACAGATACCATCTATATGCTCCTTTAACAATAAAGGTATCTCATCAGAAAAGGTTTACCTATGGCGAAGCGGTTGATACGGTACTACAAACATTTGAAGATTTCGATCCGAAATTCAGAGAATTAGCTGAGAAAATTTTTAATGAGCAGCATATAGATTCTGAAATAAGAAAGAGTAAGCTAGGCGGTG
Organism: Thermoproteota archaeon; assembly: GCA_046731995.1. GTDB lineage: Archaea > Thermoproteota > Nitrososphaeria > Nitrososphaerales > Nitrososphaeraceae > JAFAQB01. The sequence goes on from JBKPMB010000046.1 coordinate 3,235, forward strand.
CTTTCTGTTCTTCGATATCGCCAAAAATCACTCCATATGTGTTATTGAATTTTGATGGTAA
>JBKPMB010000047.1:0-4670 GCA_046731995.1 Thermoproteota archaeon
ATGTATATGCAATTCCAACCTTTATTATGTTCATGAATGGTAAGGCTATAGATAGAGCAGTAGGCGCAGTAGGAGAAAAAGGGCTAGAAGGGCTTTTACAAAAGTACCAATAAATAATATTGGCATTATTTATATCGATGGGGAGATAACAAAAGTAAGTTTAAAGATAACCATAAGCAGGATCCGATTTCCTTTTCATGGAAAGGATTCTGTCAAATACTTGCTTTTCTTCTTCGTCTAGTCTGTGGATAAATCGCTCCGTTAACATTTTTGCGTGCTTGCTATTTAAATCTGTGTAGAGGATTTCATCCTCGTTGAGCTGCCTCCCAATAACTGGTCCTTTTATTGATACTGCAACTTGCATTCCTTTTGTAGCCTCTGCAATAGCTTTGCCGTTCTCCTGCACCTGTTGGACGGTTCCAATTTTCTTACCCTCTTCGCTAACGACTACAACCTTTTGACGTAGTTTTCCAACTAGAATTTCTGCTCCAAACACTGCCGGATCGTTTCGTCTGAATATATATCCCCGCATAAATTGAAATTTACAAATCGGCGGTATCTCATTAAATAGAATCGATTCTTCATGTTCTCTTTGATATGTAACCCAATCAGTATAATTTCTAACTAGATTGTATATTATACGCTCATTAAAGATTTTTACATTGCGTTCATAGGATTCTTTCTCTGCGTCATCTAAAACCCTAACATTGAAGCCTAACACCACACCTACATATCTGTCTTTTTCTCTCACTGCTGAAGCCTCGATTATATCTCTGCGCGTGATATTGCCAATATCGGCACTTCGCACTGGTATGTTTGCCCTTTTCAGAAGATCAGTGATTGCCTCTATTGAGCCTATCGTATCGCATCTCAGAATGATTCCATTTGAATCAGTACTCAATATCGCACTTTTGACTTCAGATTCTACCATTTGCTTTAGAGTACTTTCATCGTTCTTTTTTTCTAGAGCATACAAAGGACTGCCTGCAAGAACTCCATTTAAATCAGGTGAGGTTATTTTAAGACCGGCTGCTGATATTACTTGTTCTACTGGTCTAAATTTATCTCTGGGGTCTCTCATTTCATCAAGGGGTTTTGGTAGTAGGATGGATTTGATCTTGGTAATAATGGCACCTTCTCTCTTTGCTATTACTATGCTATCTCCATGTTTTAAAACACCATCTAACAATATAACATTGGCAGATGGACCAAGACCCACTTCTTCATTTATTTCAAGTACAATCCCTCTCGCCCCAACTTTGTGTTGCTCTAACCTCTTTGCAAGATATTGCTGGGATAGTCCAACTAGTACTGCTAACAACTCAGGAATACCTACTCCTGTGGTAGCACTTACAGGCACAATTGCTACCTCCTTAGTAAAATCTTTCACGCGCCAGAAAGCCTCGGAATTATAACCTAACCTCGAAAGCGAGCCTACAACATCATATATCTTGGTGTCTATCATGTCTTGCACAATTGGATCCTGTTTTTTCATTTCCTCAACAATGAATGGTGTACCAATTTTTCGCCATCCACTGATCATATCTACCTTGTTTAGTGCAACAAGATATGGGACTTTTCTTGTTCTTAGGATCTCTATGCTCTCTATGGTTTGAGCTTCAAACCCTTTGTTAATATCAACAACTACTATCGCAATATCTGCTGCCGAACCACCTCTCATCCTTAGATTTGCAAAGATTTCGTGACCTGGAGTATCAATAACTAAGATACCCGGAATTTGAGTTTCAGATTTAGAAATCTTGCTATATAGATGGCCGGTAATATTCCTGATCGTTTCAATTGGAAAAAAACTTGCCCCAATGTGCTGTGTGATTCCTCCAGCTTCTCGTTGTTGAACTGCAGTACCTCGTATTCTATCTAACAATGATGTTTTCCCAGAGTCTACATGACCCAATACTACTACTACTGGCTGCCGTAATTGCACCTATCTAAAAATGACTCTGGACTCTTTTATGAAGCTTTCAGATGAATCAGATGCATGAATAATATTATCTGTAATGCCAAGTCCAAAATCACCTCTGATAGTACCTGGTGCAGCTTCAAATGATTTAGTCGATCCTATTAGAAGCCTAACTGTATTGATCGCATTATTTCCATCGAGGATACAGGCCACTACAGGACCCGATGAAATAAAGGATACTAGCTCATTGAAAAACGGCTTCTCCTTATGAGACGAATAAAACTCCTCCGCCTTTTCTATTGTGAAATTAAATAACTTTAAATCTTTAATCTTGAACCCCTTATCCTCTAACCTGGAGAGGATCTTTCCGGTTAAATTGCGTTTAAATCCATCTGGCTTGATGACGATGAGAGTTTCCTCGTTAGCCATAGTATTGCTATTTCTTTACCTTGATACCGCCCTTTACATATCTATTTGTCCATTTCATCTTCCTAGGATCACGCTTTAGCTTATGAAGATTTTTCTTGCACTTGTTCGAACAAGTCCATTGGATGGAACCATCGTTTCTTACCAGCATCGTTCCCTTACCTGTTATGATCCGTCTGCCACAAAAATAGCAATTGCGTAGAGATGCCGCCGTCTTACTCATGTTACAGTTTCCCCTATGTCTGACCCCTACTTTATCTTTCTAGCTTCTCGTTCTGTTTCTCTGAGCATCAGGATGTCATTCATTCTAATAGATCCCTTCACATTTCTAGTTAGAATGCGGCCTCTGTCTTTGCCTTCCAATACTTTGACTCTCACCTGTATTACTTCACCTGCAATACCTGTTCGGCCTACTATTTGAATAACCTCAGCAGGAACAACCTTCTCCTCAACATTCTTGCTCATCTTTCTTTAACCCTTTTTGCCTTTCGCGGTTGCAACTGACTCGACAACTTGTTCTATTATATGCTGGGCCTCACCGGCTTCTAAGATAGTAGCAGCAGCAGAGCCCACATCTATACCAAGAGATGTACCTAGTTGCTGTTTACTTGGTACAAATACATATGCAGCATTCCTCTCTTCACAGAGTATCGGCAAATGTGCTACCACCTCTGGCGGTTCTACGTCCTCTGCAATAACAACCAACCTACTTGAGCCACGCTCTATTGCTTTTGTAGTTTCGTTAGTTCCTTTTCTTACTCTGCCACTCTGCTTTGCTAAACGTATAGCTTCATAGACTGCATTCACCACATCCTTTGGAGTTTCAAATTTTACATAATATGGTTTACTCATAATGTCTTTCGTCACCCTGGGGGATCATCTTTATACTTCTGTAAGAGAAGAGCAGGCGTTTTAAAAATGTTGTCTATGAGTCTGTTTATCGATACTATCTATTTTGCTTTTAATCAATCTAGTGTATTCCTCGATTTTTGAGTTTAAAAGCAATATATCTGTAGATTCTGCATATATTCTAACTAGAGGCTCAGTTCCGCTTGGTCTTACCATGATCCAAGTCTCCTCATCTATCCATATCTTAGCGCCATCAAGTGTTTCAACCTTTTGAGGACTACCGTGTTTCAAACATGCACTTACAACATCATGTGCAATTTGCTTAGTGGGACATTTAAATTTGGACTTGTACTGGAACGTGGCCGGCAGAGAAGAAAGCATGCTAGATAACTTCTGTTCAGTCAAAGCAAGTGCGTCTAATATGAGGGCTGTAGTCATTATACCGTCCCTCACTTCGTTTAGCTTGCCATACATAAATCCACCGTTCTCTTCTAGCCCTATGATGGATTTACGCTTCACCATCTCTCTTGAAACTTCTACACTTCCTACTTTTGTATAAATCAAGTTTGCACCCTTTTCTTCGGCTACTAATGAAAGAGCCATAGTAGTGTTAATTGGACAAACTATTTCTGCTCCACTGTGTTTATTTTCTAGTAGGTATTTGACTAACAATGTGCCTGTTTTATCTCCACCATAGAGATCTCCTTTTTCATCACAGAATATGCTACGGTCTCCGTCACCATCGTAAGCTACTCCTATATCCGCCTCTGAATGGTTTACCATATTTGAGAGCACATGAAGGTTTTCAATTGTTGGTTCTGGCCCCCGACCTGGGAAGTTGCCATCTATGTCACCATTGATTGTGATAACTGTACAACCCAATCTGTTTAATATTAATGGAGCAACTTTTGCTTGAGCACCGTTGCCTATATCTACAGCAACAGTAAACTTGCGAGACCTAATATTCTCTATATCCACTAATGCCGACACAGCACCTATATAGGAATCGATTATGAATTGGTCGCTAAAATCTCTTGCAAAGCCATCCATTTTGGAAAATTTTTTTGAAACATAGATATCTTGAACCTTTAGTTCATCCTCTCTTGAAATTTCCACGCCATCGTTAGCAATAGCCTTTAATCCATTATACTCGGGAGGATTATGTGATGCAGTAATCATTATTCCGCCATTATAATCTAATCGTTTCGCGGCATATTGTAGGCATGGCGTAGGGATAAGACCTGCGTCACCAACTTCTAATCCTGCCGAATTAATAGTAGATCGAACTAATTTAGATATGATTGGACTTGAATTTCTACCATCATATCCTATAACAATTGGACCTTCTTTGAAGTATGTTCCAAGTGAGTAACAAACATCGACAATAGAATCAATTGTCAGATCTTTTCCAAATAATCCTCTGATACCATTAGTTCCAAATAGCAAATTATTGTCTCTTGAAATTTTCGCCATT
>JBKPMB010000048.1:0-3216 GCA_046731995.1 Thermoproteota archaeon
AGATGTACTAGTTGCTATGGATGTAAGCTTGATTGATGGGCTGAACACGGATCAGATTGAATCAGTGATAGACAATATTGAACAGAAAGTAAAGCATGTTATTCCTTACGTAAATCCAACAAAAATCTATGTCGAAGTAGAGCAAGATAGTTGTCGTGTTAACTTTAAAAAAAAATGGGCAAAATACTCCCACCATGATAAAGATAAAAAAATTCTATAGGCAGATAGATTGATTTTGTTTACACATTTCTTATGCAGAGCATTGTATTAGATGACATACGTTAACATTATACAGATTATCAATGGCTATACACTATCAGTTCTAAATAGAACTCCATGTAATTAATCAGGAATACATCAATGGGGCACTATTTTGATGACTGCTTTTTGGGTTTCCCATAGCAAAGTGGGGCAAATAAGAACTGCATAAACATAAATCTCGCGCAATATTTTCATATTATGCTACAAGATATTAAAATTATTGTAGCAATATCAGTTAAATAATGATGCATAATTGTCTAATCTTACTTTTTAACGAAACATTTAATAATTTATCCTATGATTATATTTGTTAACCAACAATATTCACTGGAAAAGATAGAACCCTCCATATCTCCTGGGAGATTTGATTTGCCAGAGCACGATAGGAGGCCTGATCTATCTTATCCTAATATGGGTTCTTTTTATTTATATTGTTTACATGCTATACTTTCATTTTTAGAAACAAAAAGATGACAAGAGGTTACCCGATATCGAAAGGCGTACATTCCTTCCGTCGTAATGATCAACATTTGATTTTGGAATCATATATTCGTTCAGTTTTGTCTCGTCAAATTCTATTATTATTATACTGTCTCTATACTCAGCTATTACGTTTCCACAGACCGTTTGATCGCTAGTCATTGCTGTTCTCTTAGCCTGGATTATTTCATGCCAGTCAAATTCATCTCGCATACTAAAAGGTATCTTTAATTCTGATTTGACCGTAAAATTACGTTTGTAAGAAAAAGTTGATTATGCGAATCAAATTGTTTTATCTTAGGCACTTAAAAGAATGCACTAAATTTTTACAAAATAATTATATATAATAAAAACGTAGTAGTTTGTAGCATGGATCCTAGCATACAGCTATTGGAAATTGCTCCTGGGCTTAAGAATTCACTAATGGAGGCGGGATTGAGTATCCGATTTATTCTTACTGCGGGTCCTTCTGAAATCGCATCCATACTAGGAATAGAATCTTATGTAGCTAAACTTATTTTCGATGCAGCCAAAAAATTTGTGCAGGAAAATAGCCTACTAACTGATTCTACGCCAGCGGCTGCGATCTAAAACCACTTATTTTTGTAGACTTTATTGTTGTATGACCGGATATATCTAGAGTCTTAGAGATGTTTAATCGAGGACGTATTTGCAATTCTCCTATCTTCCCTTGCTGGCCACAATTTTTATTGTGTAGTACATTTTGTATATTACCGTAGGAAAAATTTCCTATATTACAATAGAATAGTTGCAATGATGCTAAAAAAATTAGTTGTATTGTTATTATAGGTATGATCCTAAATACATTAAAAGCAGAGCTTCCAAGCTAGCTGGCGGTTGCAATTAATATTTCATAACTCGGTCCATCATCTGCATTCCCTGATATCTGACAGTCATGACTGTCCTGCATCCTCGCTTAAAGTTTTTCGACAGCCACTAATTGTTAGGAATGTAGAAGTAGCATGCAGAGTTCTTGATATTGATCATGTCATGATACCGGACAATTTTTCTCATGCCGCAACTCTACTCCAAGATAATTTTCCTTCTCTTGAAGTAGATCAGTTTTCTGACGAAAATGAAAATCTTGCCAGTAACAACGCTTCATGTAGTATTATAGATTACTATGATTGTTTATCTAACAACAAAAACACCAACAAGCTAATTAGCTTTCAAAGAGGGAAATTAGATGTTCCATTAAATACATTTATTGATTACTCATTAGAAAGAGCATTTTTTTCAATAGATTATATCATCTATCCCTGGGATTTTTTGCGTATAATGCTGAGGGTAATGGAAGATAAAATTGTACATACTACAATATCTCCAAATGCATCGGTGGATAGATCTAGTATAATAGATGGCCCATGTATAATCGAGGATGGCGTTACAATTGATGATTTTTGTAAAATAAAAGGACCTACATATATTGGAAGGGGCAGTTTTATTGGTATGGGGTCACTTGTTAGAAAGTGTATGGTAGGTGAGGATACAACAATTGGGTTTAATTGTGAAATTGGTAAGTCCTATTTTGCTGGTAATAACGATAAGCTGGCTCACCACAATGTGATACTCGATAGTATAATAGGCAAAAATGTCTGGTTTGGAGGATATTCTGGAACAGCTAATGCTTTGTTGAATAAGCAAAGCATAAGATATGAGATTGATGGTACTTTGGTAGACACAGGTACTGACCATTTTGGAGCGGTAGTGGGCAATAACTGCGCAATAGGTGCTTCTGTAATAATATTGCCTGGAAGACAAGTTGCAAGCAATTCCATAGTCCAAGCAGGGACGATATTTGGTAAAAAGCAATAGATGTATAGGTAATAAACATGGAAATGAACGTTATTAAGATCAATTAATATACAAACCTCCCTTTGCTTAAGTAATTAACAAAAGTATACCATTATGCTTAAAGGTATAATCCTACATGCATATGCATAATGTATATGAAAAGTTATGTACTATGAATATGGTAGCCCGCAAGCATGAATTGTTTGATACTGCAAACGCGATAAGGTTAGCATGCAAGGGTGATATGCTACCGCATTATAACTCTACTAGGGGGATAACTTTGTTTAGAACTGATAAGAGAAATGATTATGATGGAAATAATTTCTTCTTTTTACACTGGACTAATTGGCAAAATGAACAAAGCCATTTAACATCATGCACAGAAGAACAAGCTTTTCAGTTTCTATATGACTTGTACGGATCTAGGTATACTGATATAACCGATGAAGAGTTGGATTATATGTTGCATGAGTATTTTCCAAATAGGACTATTGCCGGTATGGAAGAAGGACAACTAGAAGAATAATGTGATTAACTTCTCCTTTCTCAATCATGTACATGACACATCAGTAGCAAAATTTAATTCTTGTTATTTCAATTTGTATATTTATTATTTTGCCGAATCTAACTTGTAGGTAAAAACATCTATATCATGCATTG
>JBKPMB010000049.1:0-3850 GCA_046731995.1 Thermoproteota archaeon
AAATTTTGCGTATTCTATCTTCAGCCTGGACACGAAGAGGCTTATACACTGTCTTTAGATGAAGTTGTTCGACGTACAGTTAAGGCTAGCGAATTATTTGGTATTACGCAAGTACTAATTCAAGGTGGTCATAATCCAAATCTGAAAATCAAATATTATGAGGAAATCTTTAAAGCTATAAAGACAAAGCACCATCAAATAGGGGTCCATGGGCTTTCTGCATCTGAAATTGATATGATTGCAAAGATTGAAAAAAGCAGTATAAAAGAGATCCTCTCTAGATTAAAAGCAGCCGGACTGGATTCTATCCCTGGTGCAGCTGCCGAAATTCTTGATGACAGTGTAAAAGCACAGATTAGTCCATTAAAGATCAAGAGTGATGAGTGGCTTAGAATAATGGAATGTGTCCATAAAATAGGTCTAAAAGCATCCGCAACAATGATGTACGGAACTGTTGAAACAGAGGAACAACAAGCCAGACACATTATGAAAATAGCACAATTGCAGAAAAAAACAGGAGGATTTATGGCGTTTATTGCCTGGAGTTTTGAACCTAATAGAACCCAGATACAATCAGAAGGATCAATAATTTATCCATCGTGGGATCACAATTATTGAAAATGATAGCAATTGCAAGAATAATCTATTATGGCCTAATTGATCATCTCAATCGTCTTGGTTGACAAATGGCATAGGTATAGCACAGTTGGCACTATTATGGTGCAGATGATTTTGGTGGCACTCTTATAGATGAAGTAGTAAGTGCTACTGGCGCCAGATCAACCGAGCTAACAACGGATAAAATTATATCTGCTATCAAGGAGGTTGGCTTTATAGCCGCAGAAAGAGATAGCCTGTATCAGATCAAAAGGTATTACTGATAACAACTGAAAATGTACAGTAATTAATTTGCTAGCATATACAAATACAATATAATACCATACACTATATGCACATACTAATTATCCCAACATTGCTTATATCTGGAGAATGTGTATTTTAAGTTTAGAAGGTATTTGTAAGAATACATTATAAGTACGCCATATTGTCTACCTAATCCTAAATACAACTATAAATATAAGAGCATTTACTATATTTTGTTATAAATATTTTAGGCTGTTACGTCTATACCAGTAACTAAATTACATTATATTAATTAGATCAGAAATACCTTTAAATGGCTGTATACATAGCCTGTGTAAAATGCAAGTAGGTATTGATGATCTAGCGATATACATTCCGAAGCTTTATGTCGACTATAAGGACTTTGCTAATGCGAGAGGAATTGCTCCGCAGAAATTGGAGTATGGCATAGGTATAAAAAAGATGGCCTTAGCTGATACCAATCAGGATCCGGCTTGCATGGCTGCTAACGCATGTATGAAATTAATGCAAAGAAACGATCTGCGTCCTCATGATGTGGGAAGGATGTATGTTGCTACGGAGTCCGCCCTTGATGAAGCTAAGGCAATGAATTCATTTATCATAGGCATGCTAGAACAAGTATATGGAGAAAACTCATTTGAACATGCAGGTGGGATTGAGTGTAAATTTGCATGTGTAAGTGGATCTTATGCGCTTTATGATAATGCAAATTGGATCAGAGCTCAAGAAAATGACGGTCAGGCTGCTATTGTAATTGTAAGCGATATTGCCAAATATGATGTTGGTTCTTCTGGCGAATACACACAGGGCGCAGGCGCTGTTGCCATGTTGATCAAGGAGAATCCAAGACTATTGGCATTTGATCAAAAAGTTGCTTCTACAATCATCAAGAATGAGTATGACTTTTATAGACCGTTTGGAAAAGAGACTCCCCTTGTCAATGGGAACTATTCTAATCTACTATATCTAATTCAAGTAAAGAAAGCATTCGATAGCTATAAAGAAAAAGCAATCAAAACAGGTTTGATTCAGATTAGAGAGGGAGAATCTGTTACCGATTATATTGATTTGTTCTGTGTTCATCTCCCATATAGAAAAATGGGTGAAAAGGCACTAGCATACTTATTAAGACATGAATGGCGCCATCTACCTCGCTGGAAACAAGTTATAAAAGAAGTCGGAATGGAAGAACCGCTACCGAAGGATCCGAGAGGTACTATTGAATCAATTCTTGCTGATACTGAATTTATGCAAGCTGATGAAAAGTTCAGACGGGGTTTCATACGAACATCTTTCTATAATGATGTTTTTGAAAAGAAGATTGCAAGTTCACTTGAAGCATCTACCATAATCGGCAATCTATACACTGCTTCAATGTATATGGGATTTAGGAGTTTACTTGAATTCGAATACAAGAAGGGGACCGATCTGGAAGGTAAGAGGATAGGCTTTGGATCTTATGGTAGTGGTAGTAGTGCCATGGTTTTTAGTGGTGCAATACAACCAGAATACAAGCAATTAGTTAAGAGAATGAACCTTGAAGAAGAAATGGGACCTCGAAAAAAACTCTCTATGGAAGAATATATGAAGCTACATGAAAATGGAAGAAATCTTAATGATTTTATTTCAGAGTCTCATGAAGGATTCATATTAGTAAAAATTGGCGGCGCAACCGCTGATAAAGCTGGATTAAGAGAATACACATATATTAACTAGCACAACGTTGGCGACCATCATGGGTTATCTTTACTCTTCATTTGTTGGCACATGATTGGTTGCCCCACATTCCGGGAATAATTCGCGAAAACTGGAAGTTAAGAAGTCATTAAACTTATTTGACTAACATATCTGAAGATAAACAATTTCAGTGAACTTTTAGCATGGATTGTTTTATTTTAATTATTTCAATTATAGTGGTAGTATATACAGAGTCTTACATGCATACTAGTACAAGTCTTCAAAAGTGGTTAATATTATGAAATTATTTATACTCTGCCCAAATTCAGACAATTGAGGGATTTAAACCTCTAAGTGGTGGGGCTGACAAGGCCCTGCTGCTTATCGGTTTTGATCTCTTCTCGCACAATCAAAACATTAGATTAGATATTCCTCTTGTACCAGCGATTACATATATGATTTACATCAATTATATTTTCTGTTAATATATTTAATGTATGTGTGTATGCCATAGGTAGTAAAACTATGAAAGAGAGGTTGGCGATGATCTTGATAATGACTGTTATTATGATATCTGCTACTGGCATTGCACTACTAGCAATACAATATCATCAAACAGCTCAAGCGTACCCCTGTGTTGTAGGTAGTGTAAAAGAATACTGTACAGGATATCATGATGGAGCAATACTTGCCTATCGAGATTTTAATACCGGACATGATCTGGATATAAGCCAACATCCATGTACTGGTAATAGCACTGATTATTGCAATGGATATAACAGAGGATATAGCGACTTGAAATATTGAAAGTAAGAAACAAAACCTTTAAGGTTCTGAATATTTAATACAGATATTTGTAATTGCGGCTGGGTATGTTAAGCAATTACACAATTAGCATGCATTGCACATTGAAGTATCTCTAGCCACAATGCATAGGTTTTCATTTGTTTTAGCAAAAAATAATAAGGTAATACTATTTGTTTGCTAAAAATCAAAGATACATCTCTATATTTGCGGACAAAACTAGAATTTTCTTGGCGTATATAAGCATGTATAGAAATATATATGTAAATTTGGTAAGTGCATCATTCATTATTACAATATAGTCATAGAAGAGGCCAAATATGCAAAATAAGAACCAAGGAAGAAATAAAATATCTCGTATGCAATTTCTGAGATTGCTAGGAGCTGGTGCTATAGGCTATTTTGCATATCGTGCTGGGTTTATCAATAGTTTATTTGGAAATGCTACAGCCGCCACCACTACTAGCACTGTAGGGTCAATTGC